>CABUAL010000145.1 GCA_902489515.1 uncultured Collinsella sp.
TGCGCCTCACCCCTCTCCGGCAACGTACACGGTCCGGCCGCTCTCGCAGTCAATGCTCTCCACGTCGCCGAATCCGATGCGGACGGCAGCCCATCCGCCCCCGTCCTCCACCAAGGCATCGGCCTCGTCGCGTGCGTCCGAGACGAGTCGCCCGAGTTCGGGCGACCCCTCCGGAGCAGTACCCACCTCGAACGCCCCGCCCTCGCCGCCCGACTCAAACTCGACGACGACAGTCAGCGCGACGGCTCCGCCCGGGGACTTGCCGAATCTGCCCACGGCGCCAACCTCGTCCATCTCCATGGAGCTACCTCCTCCTGACGGCGCTGAGCGGCTTCGGCTCGAAGTGCTCGTCGCGCTCGACGGCGGCGAACCCCATCTGGCGGTTCAGCTCGGCCATCTCCTTGATGCTGAAGTAGCCGAGCTCGTCGTCGTAGCCCTCGACGAGGCCGAACGCCTCGTCCGTCCCATCGAACTCGAGCAGCCACCAGTCCCATCCGTTCACGCACGAGAAGTAGTGGACGTATACTGTGGGGTCTTCCGCCCCGTCCTGCCCATAGAGCCTCGGCAGCCCCTCCGCAATCTCCCTCGTCATCAGCTCCTGCATGTCTTCCTCCGTTTCCGAGCACGCTGCCCTGAACATCTCGCCCTTGCGGGCAAAGCCGAATGGCGACGCCGCGCGTCGTCGTCGGCTTTGCTCCCTGCAAAGCCGCACCGGAGCGAAGACGGGTCAAGGGAGTCCATGACGACCTCCACCAACCGGAGCGGAGCGGAGGTTTGTGCGGGGTCTCATGGGCCCCTTGACGCGGCGTAGCGGAGGTGCCACCCACGTAACGGATACGAGGTCATGACCGGCGAATGCCACCGAAACGCTTGAAATCATTGGTCAAGACTGAAGAGAGGCGGCCGCCCCTAACGGACGGCCGCCTTAGCGAGCCTTACTAATTCGGTTCTTGTATATGATCCGAGACGCCCGCTAGGCAAATCCCGACAATCCTAGTGATAGTCGTTTGCGAAGGAGCCGTAGAAGAGCGCCTTACAGTCGACATCGCTGTAGCCCATCACGGCATCCTGCACATCGGATCGCAAGAGGTTGAGCACCTTGTACACGCCCTCGCCCATATCCCCGACGAAGAGTACCTGCTTGAACACATCGGGATAATCGCGCAGATAGGTCACATAGCCCCTAAGCTTTGCTAGCGTGTCGCCGAGGAACTCGCCATGAGGGTCAACGATGGACGGCCTGATGACGCCCGCTGCATCCTTCACGAAGAAGAGGAAGTCTGGATGCAGGGCCTTGCGTCCCACCGAAGACATGTACGGAATCGAAAACGCCTTGGCAGACATGCTGCCCGACGGATTGCGATAGAAGGCAACCGTGCGATTCTTTGCCAATTCGTTCCTAACGATATAGTCTTCCGCCGGGTTCAGGTCGAGCGGGCAGAGGCCGTCCTCTTTCTGCACGATATGGCACGGATATTTAGCGAAGTCGTCCGACGTGCTGGTAGACGTGGGCCACTCTATCTTTGTGAGGCGCTTGCCTTCGGTTTCACGGGCCAGCTCGTCGTAGCGCTGCTTTGCCGCGTCGTTAAGGTAGTCATAATCGCCAGATCCATCGACCTTATCGAAGTATTCCTTTCGGCATTGAGCCGCCCAGCCCTCGAGCGCATCAACGATGGCCTGCGTGCGCACCGCTGCGGCAAGGCGCAGATCGCACTCGGGGCGCCCAAGCTCCTTGAAGTTGGCGCGACGATACTCATTCGCAAACTCCTTAGTGAAATGCATGTCGGCGTCGCGGGCGGCCTTTCTGAGGCCCTCGGCGTCCGTGCGGGCCTCCTCCTGCTCCTGGTCCTCGGTCTCGTTGAGCTTGTCGAGCGTGATCTTGACGGTCTCGGCAACCTCTACGTCGTGTTTGGCTTCGCGGTACTCGTCCTCGTTAGCAACGATGTATCCCTTGAGCTTCTGGACGAACTGTTTTTTCACGTCGGCCGCGGCATTGACATCGAGGCCAGTCTCGACAAGCAGAGTCGCCGTCTTAACCAGGCTCTGGAATTCGTTCCTGGCCTTTTTCGGAATGCGCTGCACGGGGATGGAATCGAAGGCTGTGCGGATGCCCTGCCACTCCTGATGCGTGAAAGACTGCTCGCGCTTGGTGGGCGGCTTGGGCTTTGCCATGGGCACGGGTATTACGGCCGAGACGGGCTGGGTCGGCTCGGTCTGTGCGGAACTTGGCTCAGGTGTCGCAGGTTGCTGCGGGGCAGACGCTGCAACGTAGTTGCCCGTTGCGGGCTGAGGCGCCGGCTCCGCTTCTGGCGCCGGGACGTCGACGGACCTGACCGCCGAGGCAAGCGAGGGCTGCGCTCCCTGCATGTCCAACGGCTCCTGAATCGCGATGCCGGCAAGCGGCGCCTGGTAGCTGGGTTGTGCCTGCCGCGCCGCCTCGATGGCTTTCTCGTTCTCCTCGTACGCCTTGAGCTCCTGTTGGTAGTCGGCTTCGGACTTGGGCGCAGCCGCCGTGATAGTCACGGGGTTGAGAACGATGTTCTGCTTGCCGATGGAGCTCTCGCCCATGTCGTCCTTGCGGCCCATGAGGTAGTCGACCACGTCCTGAGTGCTCTCGGGATTGAACTGGGGCAAGTAGCAGGCGACGGAGTTCAAAAGATCATCGGATTCGATGCGCCGCGCAAGTGGAGTGCGTACCATACGTCCCACGAGCTGTGCGATATAGGTCGAGTCCGAACGCCTGCGCTGCGAGAAGATGACCTCCGCTCGCGGGCAGTCCCATCCGTTGGAGACAGCCTCCTTGGCGAAGAGCACGCGAATGCGCGAGGTGTCCTGAACGAACTCGGGTTCGACATAGGGAATAAGGTATTTTCCCGCCGCGATGTCCTTATGCTCGCCGAAGACGTTGGCGAACGACATCGCCTCGGAAAGGCCGGGGACCAGGCCCGTGATCTGGTCGCACATCTCAGCCAGGGCCGAGTTGCTCACGTTGTCCACCGCTTGGATGAGCAGCAGCGGGTTGACGGGGCTTTCGCCCTCACGGGCACAGTACTCGCCCCATTCGCGGCAAGTCAGGGCATAGCGCTCGCACGCCATAGTGAGGTACTGGTGCTCGACCGGGTCGTCCTTCTCTGGCACGCGCAACTCGATGATGTCCTTGAGCAGACCTGACTCCTGGACCTCGCGAGGGGTCACAGCGACCTTTGGCATACGTACGCGATCGGCGCGCTGGTCCATGGCCGCCTCGAACCTCTGCGGCGTGGCAGAGACCCCGACGACGATGGGCATCGCTGCACGGCCGTCGAGCCCATCAATGAGGCTGGCGTAGATCGTCGCGGTGCCGCGCTCGCTCGAGGCATTGGCCCCCAGACCGCGATGGGCCTCGTCTATGAACAGATAGAGGTTACGCTCCGGGTCCCTGATGGTGCGGTCAAGGATGTCCCAGAACACACGGCCGGAGTTGGCCTCACTACCCTTGGTGAGCAGGCCGTTCTTACTGAGTAGGTCCTTGCTGAGGAAATAGACGTGGCGCGGCTCGAGAATGTCGTGCGCGGCTCCGAAGTCGTTGGTAATTGTGACCAGGTGGCGCCTGTCAAGGATGCTGTCTGCTAGCTTGTCCGCCACGTTTGAGAAACGCACGCTCGTCTGCTCGTTCAGGCTCGGGGAATCCGAGAGCCAAAGAACGACGGCATTCTCGTCGGGCATGAGGCTCAGATCGTCGTCTCCGAAGAAGAGCGCTTCGATCGTCGCTGCGCACATGACCGTTTTGCCCGACCCCGTGGGAGATGCGAGGCATATCGAGGACAGCTCGCCGTCCTGCTCGTAGCGTCGGCGCATCGACTGCAACTTGTTCGCCAGGGTCGCGACCGCACAGGCTTGGAAATCCTTAAGTTCGACTCTCATGTTTACCTCACCGCATCCTCGGCGGCAATCTTGAACGATTGCAGGTAGTTCTCGTACAGGCGGACGACGTCGAGCCCAGGCAGTTGTGCCTTGACGGAGGCGTATCGAGCCGTGTCGTCCGTGATCACATAGGCGCACCCTATGCTGGCATTCTGCTTGACGGCTTCTATGAAAGCGCCGACCGAAGCAAAGTCGAAGAGGACGGCGTAGGCGTCGGCCATGGCAAAGCCCGGCTGCTCGTGCTTGATGATGCTGCCACGCGAACCAGCGCGCAGCCAGAGCAGGGGCGCGATCTCCTCGAAGGCCACGCCCAGCTCGACGGCGTCCGGGTCTTCGTAGGTGAGGTCAAAGAAGACGGCGTTTTCCTCGAAGCCGTCGGCCATGGGGAACTCGTCGGTGAACTTGTAGTCACCCTTGATGGAATCGCCCTCGGGCGTCTTGCCCGTGATGGCCGCCGTGACGCGTGGTTTGGTAACGTACTGGCAGATGCCCAGCGCCTCCCATTCGGGGTCGCCCTGGCGAAGACCGCGCTTGGTGAGCTTTTTGGATTCGTCCTCGGAGACCTCGTTATTCGTTACGCTGATGGAGCGCCTGCGCCCGCCGTCCTGATGGTTCAAGCGCATGACGGCATGTGCCGTGGTGCCCGATCCTGAGAAGAAATCGACTACAAGGGCGTCGGGCTTGTCGGCAACAACGGAAGCGATTGAGAGCTCGGTCGCATAAAGGGACTTTGGAAATGTGAAGCGCCTATCGCCGATGAACTTTTTGATATATCGGCTCCCGTATTCACCGGCAGAGAACTGCGTGCCACTCCAAACAGTTGTTGGAATGGCAGAGCGCTCTCCCTGCTCTTCGAGAAGCAAGGACCCATCCTCAGCCTTGCCGATGAGTTTAATTTCTCCATTCTTGAGACGCTCCTCTTGGGAATCTCCTAGGTAAAGGAGGGAGTACCGATCACTCTTTTTGTTGTACTCACCTACTTTTGCGCACCCGCGATCAAGCTTGGCCTGTAGAGCATTCTGGGAGATCCTCCAAGTCGCCTCTCGGCCATCGGTCCTAATAGGCCAAACTGCCCTGAGACCCGTTTTTGTCGGTATCTTTGTCCAGTCTTGTTCAAGGGGGAGAGAAGCGCCGAGCTCCTTAATTGTCGCGGTCTCCTCATCGATATAGATGGGATAGAAGAGGTTCGGCCTTGCGGTGCGAGCGGCATTGGGACCGCCCCTCAGCAGCCGCTCAACGATTACGTTGACGGCTCCGACGCCTATCGCCACTCCA
>CABUAL010000146.1 GCA_902489515.1 uncultured Collinsella sp.
CATTGCGCCGCACACCATTCAAGCTCGCGCTTTCTTGACTTCGCCGAGCGATGTCGTCGAAATCTTTATGTCTGATGACCGTCCGAGCGTTCCGGCGATCGCTATCGATGGACAGTTTATTACCTGCGACGGCACGGTCGAGAGCGTGGCCGTGCGCCGAGGCCCCGGCGATGTGCTGCTGCTCGACTACGGCCCCGAGAGTTTTTACAACTCGGTGAGCCGCGTATTCTACGGAGTCCGCCATGATCGATGAGATGCAGGTTTCTAACATTGCACTCATTCGCGAGGCGACGCTGGTGCCGAGTGCCGGCCTGACTGTCCTGACCGGCGAGACCGGCGCCGGCAAGACCGCGCTGCTCTCGGCCCTCAAGCTTATTTTGGGTGAGCGCGCGGATTCGTCGACGGTGCGCGAGGGCGAGGCGCTGGCGAGCGTCGAGGCGCGCCTGTTTGACGGCCCGCACGACACGGAAGGCTTCACGGTCCAGCGCAGCCTTTCCGCCGAGGGCCGCAGCCGCGTCAAGATTGACGGCCGCATCGCCAGCGTGCGCGAGCTTTCGGAGCGCGTCGGCGTGATGATGGATCTGTGCGGCCAGCACGAGCACCAGCGCTTACTCGATCCGGCGCATCACGTTGCGATGGTCGATGCGTGGGCGGGACGCTCTGCGCTCGAGGCGCTGGATGCGTACCGCGCCTGCTTTAAGGCTTCGCGGGCTGCCGCCAAGGAGGTTCGACGTGTCGAAGAGGCCTCGCGTGCGCAGGGGAGCCGCGTCGAGGAGGCGCGCTTTGCCCTCGAGCGCATCGGCGAGGTCGACCCCAAGCCGGGTGAGTATGAGGAACTCGAGAAGCTGCTGCCGCGCTCCGAACATGCCGAGGTACTGGTTGCCACGGCTAACGATGCCCATGCATCGCTTGCCGCCGAAGGGGGAGCGCTCGATGCCGTGAACAGCGCCGTGGCAGAGCTTTCCCGAATGGCTACCGTCGATCGCAAACTCGGCGACATTGCCGATGCACTATCGGATGCCTGTATCTCCCTTGAGGATTGCGCGAACGAGCTTCGTGCCTATCGCGATGGCATCGCCTTCGACCCGCGCGAGCTCGCTCGCATGCGTGAGCGGTATTCCGACCTCAAGGGTCTGTTGCGTCAGTGGGGTCCCACTATGGACGATGTTTTTGCCATGCGCGATCGCTCGCAAGAGCTGTTGTCGCTGGTAGACGATGGTGATGAGCAGATCAAGAAGGCGCGTGAAGCGCTTGGCGCAGCAGAGCATGAACTGTTCGCCGCCGCCAAGGCGCTTAAGCGTGCACGCAATACGGCGGCTCCGCGCTTCTGCCACGAGGTGGGCCGCCAGATGGCTCGCCTGGAGATGGGCAGCGCCGAGCTCGTCTGGGAGTCGCGTGATCTTCCCCGTGCTGAGTGGACGCCCGTTGGTCCTTCGAGCTACGAGCTGCTATACCGCAGCGGTGCCGGTTTGACGCCGCGCCCCCTGCGTCGAATTGCGTCGGGCGGCGAGCTCAGCCGCGTCATGCTGGCAAGTAAGGTTGTCCTCGGTAACGCGGACGGTGTCGATACGCTGGTGTTTGACGAGGTCGATGCTGGTGTCGGTGGCTCCACGGCGCGTGCGCTCGCAGGCGTGCTGGCAGATCTCGCCGCTACGCATCAGGTGATTGTCGTAACCCACTTGGCGCAGGTCGCCGTCATGGCTGACAAGCATTATGTCGTCAGCAAGGAACCGGGCGATGTTCCCCAGACGCATTTGGGCGAGGTAACCGGCGAAGCGCGTACTGCCGAGATCGCCCGCATGTTGAGCGGCGATCAGTCCGAGGCAAGCTTGGCCCACGCAAAGCAGATGCTCAAAGAAGCTCGAGGTTAGGTCGTATCAGCGGTGTTGGTGGGACAAAATAGACTGAAATTTTTGTCCCACTACGCGTTTTACTCCACAACCTTATCCGGCTGGATGAGCTCCTCGTAGTAGCTGATATGCTCACGCGCGTCTTTAATCTCGGGCAGCAGGAAGTTGTAGATGACTTCGATGATCATCGTGGCGCTGATCTTGGAGAACGCGAAGTCACCCGTTGTCAGCAACGCTTCGTGATTGACGGTATTAAAGGTGTAGTCGGCGAGGCGCGCAAGTGGGGATTTGCTGTCACTGCTGATGACGACTACGGTTGCGCCGCAGTTGCGAGCCGCTTTTGCCATGCGATTCAGTCGGCGCGATTTGCCAGAGTTTGAGATGAGCACGATGACGTCACCCGGGCGTAACGTGAGCGCAAAGCCGATTGATGTCTCGCTAATGGTGCTCGCCATGCAGCGCAGGCCCAGCTGCGAAAACTTAAACGTCGCATCGAGCGCGACCGCGTTCGTATTGCCCACAGCTGCAAACTCAATAACCCCTGCATGCTTAAAGGCATGCACAACAGCCGCCAGCGTATCGTGGTCGATTCCGTCGATGGTCGCATTAAGCTCGCTTACCTTGGCAGCCAGGATGTTCTTGAGGCTCTGCTCCATATTGTCGAGCGAGACCTCGTCGGTCAGGCCCTCGTTGCGCTGGCTTTCCAAATCCCTCGCCAACGAAAACTGAAAGCTGCGGAAGCTACCAAAGCCCAGCTTGCGGCAGAAGCGCGAAACGGTCGCTTCGGACGTGGCAGCGGCGCGGGAGAGCTGAGCCGCCGTGAGGCGTGGCGCCTCGGACTGGTGCTCCAATATATAGTCGACAATGCGCTGCTCGGACTCGCTGTATCCCTGATGGGTACTAATGAGGGAAAGTGCGCTCTTGCTACTATCGGTCATGGATGGCTCCTGGTTGGCATGAAAATCTAACTCGATTTGCAATGCCATAGTATACGGGCATTTTCAATTACAAGATACACCTTGCTGTTTCAAGTGTTGATGGTAAACTTTCACCTACCGTTTACGGTTATGAAAGAACCTTTCACCGGAGAATTGCACCTTGTCTCTTCTCACGCGGACGGTAGGTTGGTATCTTTCAGTTGTGGAAAAACGCGCATTGAAGCGCGTGTAGGGGAGCGCCCGCGGGCGCTGTACTCAAGAAGGAGGGACACATGGCTAAGTTTGACATCATCGCCGCGACCGGTTGCCCGACCGGCATTGCGCACACCTTCATGGCTAAGGAGGCGCTGGAGAAGGCAGCTGCCGAGCGCGGTCTGACCATTAAGGTCGAGACTCATGGCCAGGTCGGTGTCGAGAACGAGCTCACCAAGAGTGAGATCGCTGGTGCCAAGGCCGTCGTCGTCGCAGCCGACAAGGATGTCCAGGCTGAGCGTTTCGCCGGCAAGCCCATGGTTTCCGTTGGTGTTTCCAAGGCCCTGTCCGTTGAGGCCGCCGGTAAGCTGATTGACCGCGCGCTCGCCGCCAAGGGCGACGACACGGTTGCCGCTGCCGCCAATGTCGAGGACGAGGTCGAGGAGAAGGAGTCCATCGGTCACGTCATCTACAAGCACCTCATGAACGGCGTAAGCCACATGCTGGTCTTCGTCGTTGCCGGTGGTGTTCTGACCGCCATTTCGTTCCTGTGGGGCATCACGTCCTTTGATTCGACGGCTGCCGACTACAACAGCTTTGCCGCGATGCTCAAGATTATCGGCGGTATCGCCATGAACCTCATGGTTCCGGTGCTCTCCGCTTACATCGCCGAGTCCATCGGCAAGCGCCCGGCGCTCGTCCCCGGTTTCGTCGCCGGTATGATTGCCATCCAGGGCTTGCCTGTTAACGCCGATACCGGCATGATCGACGCCGGTGGCGCAGGTGTGGGCTTTGGCTTCCTAGGCGGCATCGTCGGCGGCTTCCTCGCTGGCTATGTCATCCTGCTGCTCGAGAAGGTTTTCTCTAAAATTCCTGCGAGCCTTAATGGCCTGAAGGCAATCTTCCTGTATCCGCTGTGCTCTACCGCCATCGTCGGTCTGGTCATGCTTGGTATTTCCGGCCCCATGGCTGCCATTAACCAGGGCATGATGGATTTCCTGCAGAGCCTCGGTAACTCCGGTCCGGTGATCCTTGGCCTGGCCATCGGCTGCATGTGCGCCTTTGATATGGGCGGCCCGGTCAACAAGGCTGCTTACGCTACTGGCACCTTCCTGCTCGGTACCGCTCTCGAAGCTGGCGTCGGCACCGAGACCTACAACTTCGGCACCAACTTCATGGCTGCCGTCTCCGCCGCTTGCATCGTTCCGCCGCTGATCACCACCTTCGCCGTCGTTGTCGGCAAGAAGTACTTCAGCCAGGAGGATCATGACGCCGGTATCGTCAACCTCATCCTTGGTTGCACCCACATCACCGAGGGCGCCATTCCGTTCATGACCAAGAACATCTGGCCCGTCATGCCCATCATGATGCTCGGTTCTTCCATCGCTTCCATCTTGACCATCTTCTTCAACGTTCACGATCCGGCGCCTCACGGCGGCTTCCTGGTCCTGCCTGTTGTCGAGAACGGTCCGCTGTGGGTCCTCGCGATCCTCATCGGCGCTGTGGTCGGTGGCATCCTGTTCGTGGCCTTCAAGAAGTACGACTTCGAGAAGAATCAGAAGGCCGCTCCTGTAGCCAAGCCCGTTGAGGCCCCCAAGGCCGCTGCCGTCGAGGCCCCCAAGGCCGAGGCTGCCGACTTCGTGAAGGTCGAGAATGTCTTTGTCGCCGAGGACTTCGCTTCTCGTGACGAGGCTCTGAGCTTCGTTTCCAACCAGGCCGTCAAGGCAGGTATCGCCAGCGACGCCGACGCCGTGATGAACGCCTTCCTGGCTCGCGAGGCCGAGGGCACCACGGGCATGATGGAGGGCTTCGCCATCCCGCATGCCAAGTCCGACGCCATTACCGAGGCTGCCGTCATCGTCGTTAAGGACGAGTCCGGCGTGACCGGTTGGGACACCATGGACGGCGCTCCCGTTAACGTGGCTATCGCCCTGCTCATCCCGGGTGCCCAGGCTGGCACCACGCACCTCAAGATCCTGTCCAAGGTCGCCGAGGCGCTCATGGACGAGGACTTCCGTGCCACCGTCAAGGGTTCCACCGACGCCGCCGAGATCGCCAAGACGATCAACGCCCGCCTGGTCTAATCCCCCAGCCCGCGAATAACATCGCCCCCTGTATATAAGGCGGAGTCCCTCTCCAGGGCCTCCGCCTTTTTTCTATCCCTCCCATAAGTTGCGGTGAAA
>CABUAL010000147.1 GCA_902489515.1 uncultured Collinsella sp.
GCTCGGTACGGCGATAACGGCCAGCACGCAGCCACTAAACGCGATGTCGAAGGTGCGCTTCACAGCCCTATAGACAAGGCGCGAGCGATCCCAGTCCATGATGGATTGCATGGCCTTGTAGCGGCCGGCGCCCTCACGCCGGTCCATGGCCTGGGCAATCAGCGCCGCCCCCGCGGGCGCATTGCTCTCTGTTACTTCTTTAGCAGCCACAGAAAAACTTATATCCCCGTTCCCCAGGGATCCCCCAATCGATAAATTCAAAGATGCAAACAATAAGCCGGCGCAACGTCTCCCTTTACGTTTTGCTGGGAACGTCGAGCGGAAGCACTTCCCTAAAGCTGGAATCGCCTTCGCCTACGTCCACCAGACACCAGCGCTTGCGACGGTCGATCTTGTGCACGCGGGCCTCTTGCCCCACCAAAGGGCCCTGTTCTATGTGCAACACGCCGTCTTCTATGCACGCGACGCTGTTGCGCACCACGCCGTCGTCGTCGAGCACGCTGCGGTACCAGTCCTGCGCGTCGTCCGGCATGGGCATGTACGCCCGCTCCCTACTGCCGGCGATGCGGCAGCCAAAGCTCAACTGGGCCAGGGCCCTATCGAGCGCGGCGGCATCGTGCGTGGCGACGAAGAAATATTCCTTGTACATAGGTTTGGTTTGGAGCGACCAGGCGCCATCCCGCTTAAACCAGAACTCCTTTTGCATCACAAAAGCGTCCTGCATAAGGTTGTGCGGGATAATACGGCGGACCTTTTCGCAGGTCTCGCGCTCTTTTCCATGGGGGGTGTGGACCAGATACCAGCGGACGCGGCCGTGCTGGCTGTTGGTGGTGGCGCCGTTAAATGCGCCCGGCAGCTGCTCTTGGCGCCGTGCCGTCTGTTCCATGTTCTCGCCCCCTCTTTTGGCTTTGCGATGCACGCAAATGCAGGGGCGTTTAGAACAGACTTCTCGCTCGCAGCTAGGCGCAGTCGCAAAAGTACAGGTTTTTGTATCTTTCGACAGACGACATTATACGAGCAATTAATTAGCGTTTGCCCAGATTACGCAAAATGTACTGTTAGTAGGTACATCTCCATACCCCTCTACAAAAACCTGTACCTTTTTGTGCAACAAAAAAAGCCGCTCAACCAGCGGCTTTTCTTATTTGGGCATGAAAAAAGGCGACCGCCCAATGTGGACGGTCGCCTTTGTTAATTGTTGTGTTGCTTGCCTTAGGCGCGGGTCTTGATCTCCTCGAGCACCTTAGCAACAAACTCGTCAACGCTCATCTGAACGGTCTCGTTGGAGCGATCGCGGACGGAGATGTTGCCGGCCTCGACCTCCTTCTCGCCCAGAATGAGCATGTAGGGCACGCGGTCGATGCTGCGGGCCTCGCGGATCTTGTAACCGATCTTCTCGTCGCGGTCGTCGCAGACCACGCGGATGCCGGCCTCCTCCAGCTTGGCGCACACCTCGTGGGCGTAGTCGCGGCTCTTCTCGGAGACGGGAAGCGCCTTGACCTGCACGGGAGCCAGCCAGGTGGGGAACTTGCCCGCAAAGTGCTCGATCAGAATACCGATGAAGCGCTCGATGGAGCCAAAGCATACGCGGTGCAGCATGATGGGGCGCTTCTTGGTGCCGTCGGCGTCCACGTACTCCAGATCAAAGTTGAGCGGCATCTGGAAGTCTAGCTGCACGGTACCGCACTGCCAGGTACGGCCGAGCGAGTCCTCCAGGTGGAAGTCGATCTTGGGGCCGTAGAAGGCGCCGTCGCCCTCGTTGACCTCGTAGTCCATATGCAGCTGCTCCAGAGCGGTGCGCAGGCCCTCCTCGGCGCGAGCCCAGTCCTCGTCCGAACCCATGGAGTCCTCGGGGCGGGTGGAAAGCTCAACGTGGTACTTAAAGCCAAACTTCTGGTACACGGAGTCGATGAGGTTGACCACACCCACGATCTCGTCGGTCAGTTGGTCGGGACGCACAAACAGGTGAGCGTCGTCCTGGTTAAAGCAGCGCACGCGGAACAGGCCGTGCAGGGCGCCGCGCAGCTCGTGGCGGTGCACCAGGCCAATCTCGCCGCGGTAAGAGTGCGGCTTGGAGGCGTACACCAGCACGCCGCCCGGGCAGTTCATGGGCTTAATGCAGTACTCTTCGTCGTCGATGACGGTGGAGTACATGTTGTCCTTGTAGTGGTCCCAGTGGCCCGAGGTCTTCCACAGCTGCTTGTTCATGATGAGCGGCGTGGAGATCTCCACGTAGCCGGCCTTGTGGTGGATCTCGCGCCAGTAATCCAGCAGCGTGTTCTTAAGGATCATGCCGTTGGGCAGGAAGAACGGGAAACCGGGGGCCTCGTCGCGCATCATAAAGAGGTCCATCTCGCGACCGATCTTGCGGTGGTCGCGCTTCTTGGCCTCCTCCAGCATGTGCATGTGCTCGTCGAGCTCTTCCTTGGTGGCAAAGGCGACGCCGTTGATGCGGGTGAGCATCTTGTTGTCCTTGTCGCCCTTCCAGTAGGCGCCCGAGACGCCGGTGAGCTTAAAGGCCTTCAGCGCCTTGGTGTAGCAGATGTGGGGGCCGACGCACATATCGATGTAGTCGCCCTGCTGGTAGAAGGTGATGCGGGCGTCGTCGTCCAGGTCGCCGATATGCTCGACCTTGTACTTCTCGCCGCGCTCCTCCATAAGGGCGATGGCCTCGGCGCGGGGCTTCTCGTACACGGTGAACTTGAGGTTCTCCTTGACGATCTTTTTCATCTCGGCCTCGATCGCGGGGAAGTCGTCCTCGCTGATCTTGACGCCCTCGGGCAGGTCGACGTCGTAGTAGAAGCCGTTGTCGGTCGCGGGGCCGTAGGCAAAGTCGGCCTCGGGATAGAGACGCTTGATGGCCTGCGCCATGATGTGCGCGGCGGAGTGACGGATGACGTGCGTGACCTCGTCCTGCGGGAGCTCGGCCACCGAACCGTCATTGTAGAGTGCCTTCATGGGTATGTTTTCTCCTCTCGGATGCCTGATGCAAGTGCGCGCAATGCGCTCGGCGTTTTTGACTTGCATCATTATAGGCAGGTTGCCTTGGTATACAAGCGCCCGCCGCACCTTAATGGCACGGCGGGCGATTTTCTACGCATGCTTCATCGTGTGGGCAGGACGCGCGGTGCCCGTGACATGCGGCGTGCTCGTGGCTTGCGGCCGGCCCGGCGATGGATGCGTTACTGGATGCGAGTTCGGCAGTAGGGGCAGACCTTCCAGTGCGCATCGAGCGGGCGATGGCAGCTGGGGCAGACGTTGCGAACCTGGGTATCGCACACCGGGCAAACGACGAAGTCCTTCTCGATGGGCGCGCCGCACTGCGGGCAGGTGCCGTACTGGGCAAGCTGGCGCTCGCGCAGGGCCATGTCCAGCTCCTGCTCCTCGCGGTCGGACGCGTAGGAGTGCGGGCGCAGGACCAGGTAGGCGATGAGGCCCACGAACGGGATGAGGGCGATGATGCCCCATGCCACGTAGGCGCTGGCGCCGCGGCGGCGAGCGTCGATGAACACATAGACGACCGACAGCACGTACAGGGCGATGATAAAGCCAACAAAGGCATAGACGACGCCCATGAGCTGCGGCGACATGAGCTCGGAGATGTACTTGGACATTACGGATACCTTTCGGAATATTAACAGTCCGGTCAAGTTTACCACGGGGTTTGTTTATATGGGACCACGGCCGGGTACGGGGCCGGCGCGGACACAAACATCTCAATCTGTAACAGGTGGGAGCGGAATCCGGGTCTAGATGTTACAGATCGAGACAGAAGAATCTCTCCCGGGCTTAAATCTCAATCTGTAACGTCTATGACCGAAATTCCCCTCTTACTGTTACAGATTTAGACATTCGAAACCGACTGATTGGTTCATCTAAATCTGCCACTATTTACTGCGCCCGTTTTACCTACTGGTTTGTTGGGAAATATCCCAATTTATCCCAAGTGCGTCGCAAACGGAACGCGCCACCTGCTCACGGGAGGGACGAATATAATGTCGCCCCGACACGCCCGGCAGGGAGTGTCCCGTGAGCATTTCCATGAGGTCCCAGGGCATGTGCAGCTCCATCTCGCAGATGGTTCGCCACGAGTTGCGGAGGTTCGACCATGGGATGTGCTCGATGCCCTCGGCTGCGCACCACTCCTTCCATCTATGATTGCACATCCCCCGGTTCATGGGCAGCCCGTCCCCGCGATCTGCTAGCTACTCGGAGCCTGCCGCGCGGCGCTCGTCTGCAATTTCGAGCAGGCGCCCGACGGCATCCGGCAGCACCACGACTGTGCGTATGGACTTCCGCGTCTTGAGTACGCCGTCCGCCGTGGGCTCGATGCCCGCTTGCTCCGTCTGGCGCACGAGGTCGACCGTTGCGAGCGTTGTGGATTCCGTCGCAAACGGCATGACCTCATCGGTGCGGATGCCCAGCGACTCACCCGACCGGTATGAGCCAAAGCACGCCATGATGAACGGCGCCTCGAGCGAGGTTCCGTGCAGCCGCTCCAGGATGTCCTTTGCTACATCGAGCGTGTATAGACGCTTGGAACGCTCGCGCGTCTTGCAGGTGGGCATGGTGTATTTCACAGTTGCGGCAAACGGGTCGATGGGCAGCACGACAAAGCCCGACACAGTGCCGTAAATCTTGCGCAGGGTGAGTAGGGCAGTGTCCGCCGTTGCTGCCGGCAAGGTCAGTAGCCATTCCCGCAGATGCACGGGGCGCAACTGATCGACCGGCATTGAGCCCCATGTGGGGCCGACGTAGTTCGCCCACGACCTTGTGACGAGGTTGCGGGTGTTCGGTGCGAGCGTGCCCGCCGCGACTTGTGCCGCCATGGCCGGCTCGGGCCATGTGCCGTATGCCTGGGCGATGGTCGGCGCCGGCTTGTCATCGGCACGCTCGACGTGGATGCGGTCGAGTTCGGCGCATGCCTCGCGATAGGTGCCGTACACCGTCTTGGTCTTACGTTTGCGTCCGCACGGCGTGTTCTCCTGCCATCGGAGGATGTATTTCTTGCCACGCTTGGCCTCGGTGATTGAGCCTCACGCGCGGCGCCTCTGCTTGCGTGTCATATAATGTCCCTAGGTTGCCCGGAGCTATCTCCGTGTTACTCCGGCATCCTTGCTATCACCCCAACGCGCCAAGGTTCCAGCCG
>CABUAL010000148.1 GCA_902489515.1 uncultured Collinsella sp.
GCAGGACTGCCCGAGCAGGCAATCAAATATATTGCGGGCGGGCACGCGGCCCCGTCGGCTTTACGACAGCGCCACGCCGCCGAGCCAGCCCCAACGCACGCCAGAGCCAGTGCCATAGAAGCTAATAAACGAATCAAGCGACTTCGATGTAATGGCACCCTCGTTGCTCATAACGATGCCGCCGCCAACGTAGATACCCACATGACCGTAGATAAGGCCCGGAGCACCCGTGCCGCTGTGCGAGGAATCGGC
Organism: uncultured Collinsella sp.; assembly: GCA_902489515.1. GTDB lineage: Bacteria > Actinomycetota > Coriobacteriia > Coriobacteriales > Coriobacteriaceae > Collinsella. The sequence goes on from CABUAL010000148.1 coordinate 253, forward strand.
CACGATCATGCCCACCTGCAGCGCCGAGCGGTCGGAGCTATAGCACCAGGCGTTAAACATGTCGCACGCATTGCCTCCAAAGTAGCCAACGCCGGCGTTACGGAAGACATTGGTGACCCACGCCGCGCACCAGTTCTGACCCGGCGAAGGCGTGGAGTAGCACGCGTTGACGACAGCCTGCTGCTTGCCCGAGCCGGCATTCTGCTGCGGAGTTCCGGGCGCGTACGATCCACCACCCGAGCTCGAACCACCCGAGTAGGAATTGTTCTTGTTCGCGGCAGCCGCGGCAGCGGCAGCCTTCCTAGCGGCCTCCTCAGCCTGGGCAGCAGCGAGGATCTCGGAATCGCGCTGAGCCATGAGCTCCTTGACGTCGTCGGAAAGACCGTTCAGCACGGTCTGGACTTCTTGCTGCTTGGCCTGCATGTCCTGCATCTGGGCAGTCTGCTGGTCCTTGAGCTTCTCTAAGTCGGCCTTCTGCGACTCGAGCTCGGTCTTTTGCGCATCGAGCTCTTCCTGGATGGTCTGAATGTCCTCGATGGCGTCGCGGTCGCTCTTGTTGATCTTCTCAACGTAATGCGCGTTGGCGACGAGTTCCTCAAACGAGCCAGAGGCCAGCAGCAGCGACAGGATGTTCGTGCCGCCGGACTTGTAGCTGGCGGCCACGCGATCGGAAAGGTCGTTGCGCTTCTTCTTGAGCTCGGCCTTCTTTTCATCGATCTGGGCCTGCGTGTCGTCAATCTTGCCCTGGACATTCTCGATGTCGTTGAGGGTCTGGGCATTCTTGTTGGCCAGCGCCGCATACTCATTTGCGATGCTGTCGAGCTGGGCCTGAACCTCGTCGAGCTGGGCCTGGACGGCATTCAGTTTATCGGTGGTTTCTTTGGAAGCCTCCGCCGCATGGGCGCGAGCGGGCAGGCCAAAAAGAACTGCCGCAGAAGCGGCGCCGAACAGGGCCTTGAGGGCAGTGCGGCGCGAGAGCTCCTGGGAAAGGATAGAATCGCTGTTTGGTGACATATGTACTCCGTTACATGCTTATTTATATGTCGCTCAACTCATACATATTAGCGTACATATGGCGCGTCCCAACGATTTCCACGAACGGCAGGAAACTACAAGGTCAGCGGCTCGTAAGCAAATGTCAAAGATCAGGTTATGCGTACGCAAGCTCTTCTATGAGTACGTTAGCACAATCCTCTGCTTTTCCTACAGCGCACGATTTGGGCGTCCCTGCCTGCGCTATACTCCCCTGAAGAAGTGTTCCTGATTCGATAGGAGACTACATGTCCAAAGCACTCGACCCCAAAGACACCTGCGTCCTCGTTACCGGTGGCGCCGGCTTTATCGGCTCGCACACCGTCGTTCAGCTGCTCGAGGGTGGCTACCAGGTCGTCATCGTCGATGATCTCTCCAACTCCAGCGCCGTCGCCGTCGACCGCGTCAAGACCATCGTGGGCGACGAGGCCGCCAAGAACCTCACCTTCTACGAGGCCAACGTGCTCGACCGCGATGCAATGAACAAGATCTTCGATACCCATCAGATCGACCGCGTCATCCACTTCGCCGGTTTTAAGGCCGTCGGCGAGTCGGTGAGCAAGCCCGTCGAGTACTACCACAACAACATCGAGAACACCCTGGTGCTCATCGACGTCATGCGCAACCATGGCTGCAAGTCCATCATCTTCTCGAGCTCCTCGACCGTCTACGGCGACCCGGACAACCCGCCCGTCACCGAGGAGGATCCTAAGAAGCCCGCGACCAACCCCTATGGTTGGACCAAGTGGATGATCGAGCAGATCCTTATGGACGTCCACACCGCCGACCCCGAGTGGGACGTCGTGCTGCTCCGTTACTTCAACCCCATCGGCGCTCATCCGTCGGGCCTGATCGGCGAGGACCCCAAGGGCATCCCCAACAACTTGGTGCCCTATGTCGCCCAGGTCGCCGTGGGCAAGCTCGAGGCCGTTCAGGTCTTTGGCAACGACTACCCCACCCCCGACGGCACCGGCGTGCGCGACTACATCCACGTGTGCGATCTGGCCTCTGGTCACGTTGCCGCCCTTAACTGGATGAACGGCAAGACCGGCGTCGAGATCTTTAACTTGGGCACCGGCACCGGCACCTCGGTACTCGAGGTCGTCGCCGCCTTCTCCAAGGCTTGTGGCAAGGAGCTGCCCTACGTGATCCGCGAGCGCCGCGCCGGCGACATCGCTGCCAACTGGTGCGATGCCTCCAAGGCCGAACGCATGATGGGTTGGAAGGCCCAGTACGACATCGCGGATATGTGCCGCGACAGCTGGAACTGGCAGAGCCACAACCCCAACGGCTTCGCCGACGCCGAGTAGCCACTCCCCCGTGCTAGGTTTTGTGGCATGCCTCAAAACCTAGCACGCGACATGCTCGGCACATGCCGCTTCCCGCATGGGTAGATTTCTAGACATGTCCCAAAAATCTACTGGCCCCGGCCTCCAATGTGAGGTCGGGGCTTTTTAGGAACTCGTTCTCGAGCTCGAGCTCGCGCATGCACTTGCGGGCGGCCCTCATCTCGGCGGTCTCGGTCTTGGCCGCGGCCGCCACGACCGGGTGGTTGGCCAGTTCCTTCTTTCTGACCGTCACCCATCTTCCCAGGATCTTCTCATTGATGCCGAGGTCGGCGGCCACTTGGGCGATGGGCTTCCCCGACGCGACGGCGAAGTCTGCGGCCTCGGTGCGGTGCCCCGCTGTGCAGGAGAGCCTATCTGCCATGACTGAACACTCCTTTCTTTTTGGCGCTGAAACGATTATCGCCGCTCAACGCCATTCCTCTAAGTCAAGTGTCCTGGGATACAATACAGTTCAAATGGACGAGGAGGATCCGGCGCTCCTCTTGATGAGCCCGGAGAGGCCCCTGGTCGTCACCCTTCCCCGCGCGAACGCAAAGCGGACGGCGGCGAGCCATGTCCTCCCCGCGCGTTCCATTTAGGGAGTCCTCGAGAAGTCGATCTCCCTGTGCGATAATCGAGCTATTGAGTCTCGCGAGTTTAGAGCTGGTGATATGCATTGAAAATCAAGGTGAAAAACATCGGCAGGGTCGCTGAGGCCGATATCGAGATTAATGGCATTGCCGTGATCGCCGGGAAGAACGGGACGGGGAAAAGCACGGTTGGAAAAGCGCTTTATGCGGCCTTCAACAGCATGTCCGATTCGGAGAACAAAATCGACCGCATGAGGCGCAATAGTGTTGAACGCGCCATCAGGAAGGCATATGTGGGAGGCCCTCTCGACTCCACGTCTCGCCACAGGCGAACTGCTGGAAGAATGAATGGTTTCATCGACAGGGTTTTTTCGGGCGAGTGCACGAGGGACGAGCTTATTGATGAGATAAAGGAGTATTACGGGGAGGAGATCTCCCGTGAGATCGAATCCGATTTCACGAATGGCGTAGCAGGAGTTGCCGATCAGATTATCGAGATCATGGATATCTCCGATGATGAGGTATTTCGTGCGATTGCGACAAACAGGTTCCAAAGCGAGTTCAACGGCCAGATCAATTCGGTTTTCGGCGAAGAGCCCGGGAAGGTCGAACTCCAGATAAAGGACGCATCTACGGTTTTCTCGGTTGCAGGTGACGAGGTGGCGGAGGTGCACGATAGGAGGGTTTTGCGATTCAGGGCGCATTATCTGGACGACCCGTTCCTGATCGATTCTCTCGGAGGGCCCTACGGCCCCGCTTTTCGGTTCAGGCCCCTCCTTGGACACCAGGAGGAGCTGCGGCAAGATTTGATTCAGGCGACCATCCGTAACGATGACAGCGAGTCCTCGCTGTTCGACGAGATCGCGAAGGAGCGGCACCTGAAGGTTCTCATGGACAAGGTCTCCTCCTTATGTCCGGGGTATTTCGAGAGGAGCGAAAGTCGCGGTCACCTTACGTATCTCGAAGAGGGCTTCGCTCGGGGGTTGGAGCCTGGGAACCTTTCTGCTGGCTTGAAGACGTTCGCCATCATGAAGGTGCTCTTGAAGTCCGGCGCGCTAGATGCCGGAGGGACTATTATCCTCGATGAACCCGAGATTCATCTTCATCCTGCATGGCAGCTGGCCTTCGCCGAGATAATCGTGCTGCTCCAGAAAGAGCTCGGGATGCACGTCTTAATGAGCACCCATAGTCCATATTTCTTGAATGCGATCGAAGTGTATTCTAAGAAGCACGCTGTTGATGGATTGTGCTCATATTATCTTGCGGAGACCTGCGCTGATGGACGCTCTCGCTTTGCCGAAATAACCGGCTCGACTGAGGTCGCCTACGAGAAGCTGGCGGCTCCTTTTGATACGCTTGAGAGAGAGGAGTACGGCCTTGAGTAGCGACCTGTGCGCCTCCTGCCCTCATCCGAACTCTCCCGTGGTGCCAGATGGCAGCGATGGTTGCTCCCGTTGCAGGACCTGTATCCTAAGGGACTGCACGTCGACCATCTCCAAAACATCCAGAGACGGGAGCGTCTCTCTTGTGGATGACGATTTGCCTGTTGTCAATTTTGACTCTGTTAAAGAATGCTACTGCAAGAAGGTCAATAGGTGGATGCAACTCCCGCGCTCCGCCGATGCGCTGTATTGCGATCGGGAAACGTTATATCTAGTCGAATTTAAAAACGGCAGTCTGAAGGAGACGCTGGGGAAGAGGCTCAATCCCAAGGATGACGAAGAGCTTGGTATCAATCTTGGCCAAAGGGACGCCCTCATCGAGAAGTGCAAGGACAGCGTTTTGATCTGCTCGGACCTGTGGGGAAAGAGGACGAGATGGTTTCGCGAGCACTGCGTCTTTGTTTTGGTATACAACGAGGACAAGAATCAGAACCACCCTTAAAAAGGGTGGTTTGCTCTTAGGGTATAACCCACGGGCC
>CABUAL010000149.1 GCA_902489515.1 uncultured Collinsella sp.
GGATGCCAGGCCATGGCGTTGACGGTAAAGTCGCGGCGCGCCAGATCGTCCTCGAGCGAGGCGGCACGCTCCACACTCTGGGGATGGCGACCATCGGTGTAAAAGCCATCCAGGCGGTACGTGGTGACCTCGATACGCTCGCCATCGGAAATAGCCGTGATTCCACCAAATTTAATGCCCGACTCCACGACCGCGATGCCGGCGGCCTCGAGCGCCGCTTTGGACTCCTGCCACAGGCCGCTACAGCACATATCAACATCGTGGCTGGGGCACCCCATCAGGGCGTCGCGCACCCAACCGCCCACGTACCAAGCCTCAAGACCAGCCGCCTCAAGAGCGCGCAGGACGCGCAGGGACGCATCGGACGGTTGCGTACCGTTGAGCGAAACATTGCACATGCCTATGGCCTCCTGCGACTATCAAATTGGCTATCGATTGCGTCTGCAAGAAGTCTAGCAAGAAACAGCCTCCACTGCACACGCAAGTCCGATAAACAAAAACGCATCCGTCCTGGCCTAAGACGGATGCGAAATAATCAAACTATTCAGACAAGGTGCCGGAACTAGCAGACCTGGCGAACCTCGATGTGCTTCTTATATTCGTCCACCTTGGCAAAATTACCCAGACCGGGGCACTCGACCACGTTGGCGCCAGTGGCCATCGAAAGGCGCAGGGCGTCCTCGACGCGCTCGGGGGCGTCGTGCCACACGGACAGGAAGGCAGCGAGCGAGGAATCGCCGGCGCACACCGTCGACAGCAGCTTGACGTCGAAGGTGCGGTTGGCAAACCAGATGTGCTCGCCGTTAGAGAAGTACGCACCAGCGCCGCCAAGAGTCAGCAGCACATTCTTGGCGCCCTTGGCGTGCAGCTCGGCCATCGCGCCCTTGACGGACTCGTCGTCGCCACCGCTCACCTTAATGCCAAAGATATCGAGCAGCTCGTCGTCGTTGGGCTTAATCAGCAGCGGCTCCATGGCAATGAGGTCTGCCAGCTGATGGCTCGAGATATCGAGGACGAACTCGGCCCCCTTGGCCTTGACGCGGCGCAGGACCTCGGCCAAGAAGCCCTCGGAAGTGTTGGGAGGCAGCGAGCCGCTGATGACCAGGCAGGTCATGTCATCAAGCGAATCGATGAGCTCAAACATCTCCTGCTCGTTGGCCTCGTTGATGGCGGCACCGGCGTTGACCATGTTGTACTCGGTGTCGGGTCCGGCATTGAGGAACACATTGACGCGCGTGATGCCGTCGGTCCAAACGGGCTTGACGGGCACGCCCAGGGCCTCGGCGCCCTTAACGATAAACTCGCCCGAGAAGCCGGCGAAAAAGCCCAGGATCGTGGTGTCGACACCGTAGTGATCGAGGGTGAACGAGACGTTGAGACCCTTGCCGTTGGGCGTGTAGACGGCGTTACGGGTACGCGTGACGGTGTTGGCAGCAAGGCCGTCGCAGGAGATGTTGTAGTCAATGGCGGGATTTGCAGTGAGCGTGTAAATCATGAATGTTCCTTTCACGAAGTAACGTGTTGGTGAAAGTATATTCCACCCATCGGTAAAAGGCTAGGACAACTCGGTGAACGGTGTGGAAGCGATGAAGTACGGCAGAACATCTCTCTCCAATGACGGAACAAAAAAGGCGCCCCAGCCGAAACCGGGGCGCCGCATGCGCACGAATATGTCGCGTTTCGATTACTGACGATCGAGCTTGCGGACAGCAACGCGCTTGCTGTACTCGTCGACGTGACCGAAGTCGCCGATGCCGACGGACTCGGCAACGTTGGCGCCGGTGGCCATAGCGAGCTTCATGGCCTCCTCGACGTTGTCGCGATCCCTGTACCACTTGTGCAGGAACGCAGCGAGGGTGCAGTCGCCAGCGCAGACGGAAGAAACCAGCTTGATGTTGAACTCACGCTTGGCGTACCAGATGTCCTCGCCGTTGGAGAAGTAAGCGTCGCCGCGGCTACCACGGGTGAGCAGCACGTTCTGAACGCCAGCGTCGTGAGCCATCTTCATAGCAACGCGAACCTCGTCGTCGGTGTCGACCGGCACGCCGAAGATGGCCTTCATCTCGTGATGGTTCGGCTTGATGAGCAGCGGCTTCTTGTGAGCGAGCTCCTTGAGCTTGTCGGAGGACAGGTCCAGGACGACGTCGGCGCCACGAGCCTGAGCGTGCTCCATGACCTGAGCCAGGAAGTCGGGCGTAGCTTTGGGAGGCACGGAGCCGGAAACGATCAGGCACTCGAGATCGCCCGCGGTGTCCAGGATGTTATAGAGCTCCTCCTGGTGCTGCGGCGTGATCGGAGCACCAGGGTTCAGGATGCCGTACTCGTGCTGGCCATCGTTGACGTAGGTGTTAATGCGCGTGATACCGTCGGTCCAGACCGGGCGGCAGAGGCAACCCAGGTTCATGACCTCCTCGACGATGAACTTGCCCGTGAAGCCGGCGAAGAAGCCGAGCGCGACGGTGTCGACGCCCATCTTCTTAAAGGCGAAGGACACGTCGAGGCCCTTGCCGTTAGCCGTGTAGCTGGCCGAACCGGTGCGGACGTTCTCGTCGGGCTCGAGCGGAGAGCTCGAAACCGTCATGTCGACAGCCGGGTTAGCGGTTAGCGTGTAGAACATTTACAGTACCCCCTGTATATGTGAGGGCCGCGTGGCCGGCCCATTCCAACCACGCGGTTACCTCTGATACCAAATTAGCGAGCTGCGGACTCGAGCAGTGCCTTGACCTCGGCGGCGGTGTTGCAGGCGAGCGCCTTCTCGGCGAGCTCGTCGCACTCGGCCTTGGTCCACTGGCTGATGGTCTTACGGGCGCGCAGGATCGACGGAGCACTCATCGAGAACTCCTCCAGGCCCCAGCTGATCAGCAGCGGCTCGAGCAGCGGATCGGCAGCGGCCTCGCCGCACATACCGACCATGATGCCGGCCTTCACGCCGCTCTCGATGATGTTCTTGAGCGAGCGGAGCACGGCGGGATAGTAAACCTGGTACAGGTTGGAGATGGTGTCGTTGCCACGGTCGGCGCACATGGTGTAGCCGATCAGGTCGTTGGTGCCGATGGAGAAGAAGTCGGCGACCTCGGCAAGACGGTCTGCGAGCAGCGAAGCGGCAGGCGTCTCAACCATGATGCCGACCTCGATGTTCTCATTGAACTTGCGACCCTCTTCAGTCAGCTCGGCCTTGCACTGCTCGACAAGCTCCTTGACAGCCAAGACCTCCTCGACGCAAGTGACGAGCGGGATCATGATCTTTACGTCACCGAAGGCGCTAGCGCGCAGCAGAGCGCGGAGCTGGACCTTGTACTGGTCGGGATTGGCCAGGCAGTAACGCACGGCGCGGAAGCCCATGAAGGGGTTATCTTCCTTGACCATGTGCAGATACGGAATCTCCTTGTCGCCACCCACATCGAGCGTGCGGATGATGACCGGAGCGCCCTTGAGCGCGCTTGCGACCTTACGGTAGGCGTTGAACTGCTCCTCCTCGGAAGGAAGCTCGGCAGAGTCCATGAACAGGAACTCGGAGCGGAACAGACCGATGGCCTCGGCATCGTGATCGAGCGCGTTGGGCACGTCATCAGGGTTACCGATGTTGCAGGCGATGATCTTCTTGATGCCATCGGCAGTCACGGACGGCTTGCCACGGAAGGCCTCGAGGGCTGCCTTCTCGGCAGCGAAGGCCTCGGCCTTGGCGGTGTAGGCGGCGAGCGTCTCCTCGTCGGGATCGGCCTCGACGATACCCTTGCCACCGTCGACGACAACGGTCATACCGTTGCGCAGCGCGGTGCAGCTATTGGAAACCGAAAGGACAGCCGGGATCTCAAGGGCGCGCGCAATAATCGCGGAGTGCGACGTGCGGCCACCGGTCTCGGTGACGATACCGGCAACGTGGGCCTTATCGATCGTGGCGGTCATGGACGGCGTGAGGTCGTGCACGACAACGACAGTGTTCTCGGGCAGGACGGAGAGGTCGACGACCTCCTTGCCCAGCAGCTCGGCCAGAATACCGGTGCGGATGTCGGCGATGTCGGCCGCGCGCAGACGGAACATCTCGTCGTCCATGGACAGGAACATGTTCTCGAACATGGTCGAGGTGTCCATGAGCGCCTGCTCGGCGCAGGTACCACCGTCAATGGCGGCGTTGATGGCGTCGGTCATACCCGGATCCTGAGCCAGGACAATATGTCCGCTCATGATCTCGGCCTCGGCCTCGCCCACCGTCTCCTTCATGTGGTCGGCCTGAGCCTGGGTCTTCTCGCAGAAGACCGAAAGAGCGGACTGATAGCGCTCCTTCTCTGCTGCCGAATCAGCAACCTCGTGCGGCTCAAACGTCAAGTCGGGATCGACGGCGACCATGACGGTGCCGATACCGATGCCCTCGGAAGCGTTGACTCCCTGATACATTCCCATTCCTCTCTCCGTGTCATGTGATAAAGCGTTTTGCCATATCCATGACAAAAGAGCGCAGCTACCTTACAACAGGTCACTGCGCCCCCAAATATGAACTTAGTTGTTCAACATGCGACCCGTTTGAGTTCTACTCGCCAAGACCGCTCTTGATGAGCTCGATGGCAGCAGCCAGAGCCTCGGCCTCGTCAGCGCCGTCGCACTTGACCTCGACCTCGGTACCGCAGGGGATACCAGCAGCCATGAGGGCCATCGGGGACTTGCCGTTGACCTCCTTCTCGGGGGTGACGACCGTCACGTCACAGGCATACTTGCCCATGGTGGAGGCGAACAGACCAGCCGGACGCATGTGCAGACCCTGAGGATTAACGAGGGTAGCCTTCTCAGAAACCATAGTTGACTCCTTTTTGTGTTTAACCCCTGTCATGCATGTGGCAGGAGTCAGATTCACGACGTTGTTTATATTAACTCACATCAAACGGTTTTTCATTATGTTTCAGACGAATTATTGGACAGATGTGTTTGTCGTCCGCTTGCTCGCCCACAGGGGCCCGTGCGCGGCCTGTGAGATTTCCTGCTCTACAGTCCTGCTCGCACGAAGAGCACATTAAGTGCTCTTCGGCTCGTGCGGAACTCGCGATAAATCTCACAGGCCGCGTCCGGGCCTCCGTGGGCGA
>CABUAL010000150.1 GCA_902489515.1 uncultured Collinsella sp.
CGAGTTCCTTGATCGCATCGGCGGGCTGGACGGCGAGTTGGGTCAAGGTGGCGCCGGTGTTTCGGGTGGCCAGAAGCAACGCCTGTGCATCGCGCGCACGCTGCTCAAGCACCCGCGCGTGCTCATTTTTGATGACTCCACCAGCGCGGTCGATATGGCGACCGACGCAAAGATTCGCGAGCACATCGCTCGGATTCCCGATGCGACCGTGCTCATCATCGCCCAGCGCATCGCGAGCGTCATGGATGCCGATCGCATTGTGGTGTTGGACGACGGTCGTGTCCACGGCGTGGGCACGCACGAGGAACTGCTGGCGAGCGACAACATCTACCAGGAGATTTACGCCTCGCAGATGGAGTTTGCGGGGAACGCGGACGCCGGCGACGGCTGCGACGATGGCTGCGCGAATGATCTGTTCTCCTCCGTCCCCAGCAGATCACCCTTGGAAGGGGGTGAGTGCCATGCCTAAGACCGCAGCCCAAGCACGCCCGGCCGACCTCAAGCGCACTGTGCGCCGCTTGCTCTCCTACATGGGGCATGCCAAGTTCTCGTTGCTCGCGGTGGGCGTGCTCGCCTCCGTCGCCGCCATCGCGAGCCTCGTCGGCACCTACATGGTGCGTCCCATCGTTAACGGTTTGGCCACGGGCGGGGAGGAACTGCTTACCAAGCAGGTCATCCTGACGGCGATCATCTACGCCGCGGGCGTACTCTCGGCCCTGGGCTACTCTCAGATTATGGTGCGCGCGGCCCAACGCGTGGTGTCCGATATTCGCCGCGACCTGTTCGCGCACATCCAGACGCTGCCGCTCAGTTATTTTGACAGCACGCGCTCGGGTGACATCATGAGCTTTTTCACCAACGACGTCGACACTGTCTCCGAGGCGCTCAACAACAGCTTTGCCAACGTGATTCAGGCCGCCATTCAGGTTGTGGGCACCACGGCCATGCTCATCATCCTTAACTGGCAGCTCACGATTATCACGCTCGTGTGCGATGCGGCCATTGTGCTGTATGCGCGCTACTCGGGTGCGCGCTCTAAGCGTTTCTTTGCCGCCCAGCAGGCATCGCTTGGCGACCTGGACGGATATATCGAAGAGATGGTCTCGGGCCAAAAGGTCATCAAGGTCTTTAACCGCGAGGCAGCGAATGTCGCCGGCTTCACCTGCCGCAACGACGAGCTTCGCCGCACCGGCACCGCCGCCGTGAGCTATGCTAACTCCATGGTGCCCATGACCGTCGTGATTGGCTACGTCAACTATGCCATCGTCGCCGTGGCGGGCGGCATGCTCTGCATCAAGGGCCTGGCCGACGTGGGCGCGCTTGCAAGCTACCTGGTCTTCGTTCGCCAGGCGGCCATGCCCATCAACCAGTTTACGCAGCTGGGCAACTTCTTGCTCAATGCGTTGGCCGGTGCCGAGCGCCTGTTTGCGGCTATGGACCTTAAGCCCGAGGTGGACGAGGGCTGCGTGGAGCTGGTGCAGACGGGCGACGCCGCGTGGGCGTGGAAGATTCCCGAGGGCCAGGGCGTGGGCGTCTACGGGCATCTGCATGACGTGGCAGCCGTTGATGAGTCGGGCCGCGCGGTGGCTGCCGACGGCACCGAGCTCACGTGCGGCTTGGTTCCGCTTGCCGGCGACGTGCGCTTCCACGCCGTGGACTTTTCCTACGTGCCGGGCACCCGTGTGCTCACGGATCTCAACCTGTTTGCCAAGCCGGGGCAAAAGATCGCGTTTGTGGGCTCGACGGGCGCCGGAAAGACGACCATCACCAACCTCATCAACCGCTTCTACGAGGTCGATGACGGCGAGATCACGTACGACGGCATCGACGTCAAGCACATTGCCAAGGCCAGCCTGCGCGGATCGCTCGGCATTGTGCTGCAGGACACGCACCTGTTTAGCGGCACCATTGCGCAGAACATCCGCTTTGGCAAGCTCGACGCGACCGACGAGGAGGTGCGCGCCGCTGCCGAGGCAGCCTGCGCTGATTCGTTTATCCGCCGCCTGCCTCAGGGCTATGACACACTCGTGACCGCCGATGGCGCCAACCTGTCGCAAGGCCAGCGTCAGCTGCTCGCCATCGCGCGCGTGGCCGTCGCCGACCCACCGGTGCTCATCCTGGACGAGGCCACGAGCTCCATTGACACGCGTACCGAAAAGCTCATCGAGCGCGGTATGGACCGCATCATGCGCGGACGCACCACGTTTATGATTGCGCACCGCCTGTCCACCGTCCGCGACGCCGACGCCATCATGGTCCTCGAACACGGCCGCATCATCGAGCGCGGCACGCACGAAGAGCTGCTCGCCCAGCACGGCGAGTACTGGCAGCTGGCGCATGGCTTAAAAGAGCTGGATTAACCCGTTCGAGCACGATGCTTTGACCCCTCCGTGCCTCTCACCTCGCCTCAAACCATCACAACATTCGGCGTTTTTTGCCAAAATCGGGAAAAGCATCGAATGTTGTGATGGTTTTTCTGCCACTCGACCGGGTGGAATCGCTTTCTTGCGCACGAAGGTGTGCGGACCCGTGGGCAGGGGAATAAGGTTGGTTATCCGACTCCATTGGAGGGCTCATGGACCTGCCGATCGTCCTGTCCCATAAGACTGCCTGGCTGTACCACAACGTGGCGCGCCCGTCCGAGCCGCTCTCGCGAGCAAGCAGCCTATACGATGAGGACTCGCTTGCTAACGAGGCAGAGCCGACTGCGGACCTGCCCAAATTGGGGCTTGATACCAAGGGGCTGAGGGCTTCAACGGCAGTTGGGATCGTTACCGACTATCTGGTTTCGCTCGGTATTCCACGAGAAGAGCTCGATCATATCGACACGCTCGTCAACTTCGATTTTGAGCGCTCGACGCCGGCTGGATTCAGGTGCCACGTGTTTGGAGCGCCGGTACCTTCAGACCATCTTATCGAGGTGGCAGAGGGCCTTCTAGTGGTTGATGAGGCCATGTGCTTTGTCCAAGCGGGTTCGTGGATGAGCGAGCCCGAGCAGCTGGAATATGGCTACGAAATCTGCGCTCGATACCATTTGAATCATCTGTCGACAGGCGATTATATCGAGATGGGGCAGAGGTATACCGTTGCCGACTTGATTGCCTATTGCAATGAGAACCGATCTCGTCAGGGGGCCATACGCGCGGCCGCCGTGCTCAAGCGCGTGCACGATGGCGCGCGATCGCCCATGGAGACGGCCACTGCAATCATGGTCGTAGCAAAACGTTCCCAGGGCGGGCTGGGATACGCCAAGATCGAGCTCAACCATCGGGTCAATGTTCCCAACGAGTTCAAGTATCTCGCAAAGGCCGGGTATTTCGAGATCGATGTATATGCGCCTGCAAGCGGTACAGGGATTGAATACAACGGCTCGGACCATCTTGATAAACAGCGCAGCGCGTCGGATGCGGAGCGTATGACCGTGCTGAGCGCGCTGGGCTTTAGGATGATCGTCCTCACCGGGACTCAGTTTGCCCACCAGCTGCAATTGCACCGGGCGATGAACGCCATCGCGCTCGCTATGGGCCTTAAGTGCGACCGAAGCGAAGCGTTCCAGAAACGTCAAAACGACCTGCGAGAATTCGTGATTCGACACTGGGACGGCGGCCTTTAGGGGCGTTTTGGTCCTTCTACGGGGTGCCGTGGGCAGGCAAGCCATCACAACATTCGACGTTTATCGCCAAAAACGGGAAAAGCATCGAATGTTGTGATGGTTTGTATGCTGAGGATGGGCTTGGGAAGCCGGTCTTGCTCGAAGCGACCTGTCCTGTCGTACGGGTGTCGGCATGATTCTCTCGTGGGGTATTATGTTTTCCGAAGAATAAAACGCCGTGTGAGGGGAGGGCTGCGTGGACGGGCACGTGCAACATGACGGCTTTGGCCGCGATATCAACTACCTGCGCATTGCCGTTACCGACAAGTGCAATTTCCGCTGCATCTATTGCATGCCGGCCGATGGCGTGGCGCCCCGCGCGCATGACGAGCTGCTCAGCGCCGAGGAAATCGCCCGCTTTGTGCGCTTGGTAGCGGGGGAGGGCATTCGCCGCGTGCGTCTGACGGGCGGCGAGCCTCTGGTCAGCCGCCGTATCATCCCGCTCATCCGTGACATCTGCGCAATCCCGCAGATCGAGGACATCTCGCTTACCACCAATGGCGCCCTGCTGCCCAAGCTGGCGCCGCAGCTCAAAGATGCCGGGCTTAACCGCGTCAACATTTCGCTCGACACACTCGACCCTACGCTCTTTGGAAAGATCACGCGTCTGGGCCGACTCGAGCAGACCATGTCTGGCATCGACGCGGCGCTGGCTTGGGGCTTTGAGCCCGTTAAGGTCAACTGCGTTGTTGTGCGCCGACTCAACCAGGACGTGGCGGCCCTCGCGCGCTTGACCGCCGACCGCCCCATCCACCTGCGCTTTATCGAATACATGCCCATCGGCGACGAGCGCACGAGCTCGCATTGCGCTGTGGATCCGCATGCGCCCGCGCTCAATCCCGAGCTGTGGGATGCGAGCGATACCGTGCCGAGCGACGAGCTGCGGGCGCGCATCAACGCCGGGGCCGCCGCGACGGGACTGGGCGAGCTCGAGCCGCTCGACATCAACGACGCTCCTGCCGGCGCGGGCCCTGCGCGCTATTGGCACTTTCCGGGCGCGGCGGGAACGGTCGGCTTTATTAGCGCCATGTCCAACCATTTTTGCGCGAATTGCAATCGTCTGCGCCTGACGGCAGACGGCAACGTGCGTCCGTGCCTGTTCAGCGATGCCGAGTATTCGGTGCGTGAGGCGCTGCGCCGTGGTGATGATATGCAGGTACTTTCGATTTGGCGCGATGCCGTGGCCCACAAACCGCAGGAACACGCGATAATTGAGGGCACGCAACGATTTATGTCCCAAATCGGAGGATGATCATATGGCCAAGAGCAGGTACGCCGATGCCACCAAGGCCGCTCGCAGGGCCGCGATGTCTGCCCACAAAGTCACGGCTGCGGCGAATGCTGGCGCCCTTTTTGGCGCGGTCCTGCAACACCATGGC
>CABUAL010000151.1 GCA_902489515.1 uncultured Collinsella sp.
CTTTACCGGCGTGTGCTCCATGCCCAACACCGATCCCGTCACCGATAACGGTACCGTCGTGGAGTTCGTAAAGTCCCGTGCTGCCGAGGTCGGTCACTGCCGCGTCTATCCGTCGGGCGCCATGACCCGCGGTCTTAAGGGCGAGGCCATGTCCGAGATGGGCGATATGGTCGCCCACGGCGCCGTCGCCTTCACCGACGACGGTCGCGGCGTGCAGGGCGCGGGCATGCTCCGTCGTTGCATGGACTACGGCAAGATGTTCGGCAAGGTCTTTATGAGCCACTGCCAGGACGAGGACTTGGTCGGCCACGGCCAGATCAACGAGGGCAAGGTCTCGACCCGTCTGGCCCTCGAGGGCTGGCCGGCTGCCGGCGAGGAGCTCCAGATCGCCCGCGACATCGAGATCGCCAAGCTGACCGGTGCCAAGCTGCACATCCAGCACATCTCCACCGCCCATGGCCTGGAGATCGTGCGTGCCGGTAAGGCCGCTGGCGTTCAGGTTACCTGCGAGGCCACCCCGCATCACATGTTCCTGACCGAGAACGACCTGGACGAGACCTACAACACCTCGCTCAAGGTCAATCCGCCGCTGCGCACCGACGAGGACGCCGAGGCCATCCGTCAGGGCGTCATCGACGGCACCGTCGACGTTATCGTCACCGATCACGCTCCCCACACCCCGTGGGAGAAGGCCCGCGAGTTCGAGCTTGCGCCCTTTGGCATGATCGGTCTCGAGACCTCGCTGTCGCTCGTGCTCACCGAGCTGGTCAACACGGGCAAGATGAGCATGGGCCGTATGGTCGAGCTCATGGCCATCAAGCCGCGTGAGATCCTGGGCCTCGACCAGGTTCAGGTCAAGGCGGGATCCGTTGCCGACCTGACCGTGTTCGACCCCTCCGCAACCTGGACGGTTGGCGAGGACGGTTACGAGTCGCGCGCCGAGAACTCCGGTTTTGCCGGCCGCACGCTCACCGGTCGTGCCACCGATGTATTTGTCGGCGGTAAACAGACGCTTGCCGACGGCTGCATCTGCTAGCATAGCCTTATCGCTTTTGTGCGCGGCGCCCTTGCGGTGCCGCGCTTTCTATTCGTTTGGACCATGCAACCGCATGGGGGATTGGAGCGTTTATGCCCACACCTTCCACTGCACGCATGCACGACTTCGAGGTCGTCTCGAACCGGGAGATTGCCGACGGCGTCTTCTCGCTCGTCATCTCGGCCCCCAAGCTTGCAAGTGCGCTCAAGCCCGGTCAGTTTGTGAACATCGCCGTACCCGGTGATGCGTCCTCGCTGCTTCGCGTGCCCCTGAGCTACTACCGCGCCGACGCCGAGGCCGGCACCGTCGAGCTGTGGTACGCCGTCGTGGGCGACGATACCCGTCGTTTGTCCCAGATGGGCCCCGGCTCCACCTCTAACCTGCTGGGCCCCGGTGGCCGTGGCTGGATGGTACCCGAGGGCACCAGGAAGGCCCTGCTCGTCGCCGGTGGCATCGGCGTTCCGCCTGTGCTGTGCCTTGCCGGCATGCTTGCCGAGCAGAGTGTTGATGTGGACGTGTGCCTGGGCTTTGGCACCGCTTCCAAGGCCGTGGGCATCGACGAGTTCCGCGCGCTGGGCGCCACGGTTAACGTGTGCACCGACGATGGCACGCTGGGCACGCATGGTTTTTGCACCGACCCGGCAGCCGAGCTGCTCGGCGAGGGCGGCTACGACTACGTCGCCAGCTGCGGTCCCGCCGTCATGATGAAGAAAGTCGCCGCCGCTGCCGCCGAGGCCGGTGCGTACTGCGAGGTGTCGCTCGAGCGCATGATGAGCTGTGGCTTTGGCGCCTGCAACACCTGCAATGTCGAGACGGTCGACGGTATGAAGGGTGCTTGCATGTGCGGCCCCGTGTTCGATGCTTCCAAGGTGGTGGTCTTCTAGTGGGTACCGTGAACATGGCCGTCGATTTCGGCGGCGTCAAGATGCAAAACCCCATCAACACCGCAGCCGGTACCTTTGGCTACGGCTGGCAGTTCCAGAACTTCTTTGATGTTTCCCAACTGGGCGCCATCACCACCAAGGGTTGCGCAGCCGAGCCCTGGCCCGGTAACCCCGCGCCCCGCATGGCCGAGATCCCCGGCGGTATGATCAACTCCGTGGGCCTTCAGAACCCCGGCGTGGCCGCCTTTGCTCGCGAGTCCGGTCCGTGGCTCGAGCAGCTCTCCAAGGACGGCTGCCAGGTCATCTGTCAGGTTGCCGGCCACTCCGTTGACGAGTTTGTCCGCGCACTCGAGATGTATGTCGAGCTGTGCCCCTGGGCTGCCGGCTACGAGATCAACGTGAGCTGCCCCAATATCGCCGCCGGCGGTGCCGCCATGGGCTCCACGCCCGAGGGCGCCTCTTCCGTTATGGCTGCCTGCCGCAAGGTGACCGATAAGCCGCTGTTCGTGAAGATGGCGCCGGTCAACGTCGCCGAGATCGCCAAGGCCCTCGAGGCTGCCGGCGCCGACGGCCTTTCGGTCATCAACTCCATCCAGGGCATGGCCATCGACGTCCATACCCGCAAGTCCCGCGTGGCCAAGCCCAAGGGCGGCCTTTCGGGCCCGCTGTGCCACCACATCGCCGTGCGCATGGTCTGGGAGGTTGCCCAGGCCGTCGATATCCCCATCAACGGTGTCGGCGGTGTCATGACCGGAGAAGATGCGGCCGAGTTTATCCTGGCCGGCGCCACCTGCGTGTCGGTCGGTATGGCCAACTTCGTCGATCCGTGCGCTTCGCTCAAGATCGCGCATGAGCTCGAGGCCTGGGCCGAGTCCCAGGGCGTAAAGGACATCAACGAACTGGTAGGTGCTTTCGAATGCTAGAGACCGATGCCCGCGACCGCGTAATCGTCGCCCTCGACTGCGACCGTGAGCGTGCGCTCGAGCTTGCCCACGAGCTTTCGGGCCATGCCGCCTGGCTCAAGGTTGGCATGACGCTCTATTACGCCGAGGGTTCCCAGATCGTCAAGACATTCAAGGACCTGGGCTTTAAGGTCTTCCTTGACCTTAAGTTCCATGATATTCCGCATCAGGTTCGCGGTGCCGCCCGCTCGGCCTCGCTTGCCGGTGCCGATCTGCTTTCGGTCCACGGTTTGGGTTCGGGCGCCATGCTCGCTGCCTGCCGCGAGGGTGCCGAGGAGGCGCGCGAGGACCGCGCTAAGCTCGTCGCCATCACCGTTCTTACGAGCATGAATCAGGATGCCTTGAGCGAGATTGGCGTCGAGTCGCCCGTGGCCGAGGAGGCCGCCCGCCTGGCAAAGCTCGCTCAGGCCAACGGCATCGATGGCATCGTGTGCTCGCCGATGGAGGCTCACGACATGCGTGAGCTGCTGGGTCCCGATGCCCTGATCGTGACTCCGGGCGTGCGTCCGGTGGGTGCCGCCCTTGGTGACCAGTCCCGCGTGGCGACGCCTTCCCAGGCTATCGAGCGTGGCGCCAGCCACATTGTGGTGGGCCGTCCCATCACCGGTGCCGACGATCCGGTTGCCGCCTTTGACGCTATCGTCGCCGAGCTGGTCGAAAACGTCGCGTAAAAGATTCCCCTAAGTCACCACTTTTGGGTCTCATTAGCACAAAATAGCCCCTGTGCCTGCGTAAACTTTCCCATCCTTTGTGTGGAATCGCAGGTCAGGGGCTTAACTTTGGGCGCAGTATATTGCACTTTTTGCGGGTATCGTCTAACCTATGGACCCGCGATTGGGCATTTTGTACGTTCTACGTGCTAAAATGCCAATTATTGAATCAGAAATAACCCAACTATTTGGAGGTACGAATGGCACTCCCTCAGCTTACCGACGAGCAGCGCAAGCAGGCTCTTGAGAAGGCTGCTGCCGCACGTCATGCCCGCGCTGAGCTTCGCGAGCAGATCAAGAAGGGCGAGAAGTCCCTCGAGTCCGTGCTCAACTCCGATGACCCCATCGCTTCCCGCATGAAGGTTTCCACCCTCATCGAGTCTCTCCCTGGTTATGGCAAGGCCAAGGCCGCCAAGATCATGGAGGAGCTCGGTATCTCCGCTACCCGTCGCGTCCAGGGCCTCGGCGTCCGTCAGCGCGAGCAGCTCCTCGAGCAGCTGACCAAATAAGTGAGCGCTCAGGATTCCAAGCTCTTTGTGATTTCTGGACCGTCAGGCGCAGGCAAGGGTACGCTCGTCACTCGTGTGCGCGAGCGCCGCTCGAACCTGGGCCTGACGGTTTCGGCTACCACGCGAGCACCACGTAAAGGTGAGGTCGACGGCGTCAACTACTTTTTTCTGACGCGCGAGGAGTTCGACCGCCGCGTGGCAAACGGTGAGTTTGTTGAGTGGGCCGAGGTCCACGGTAACTGCTACGGCACGTTGGTGAGCGAGGTCACATCCAAGCTCGCCTCGGGCGCGTCTCTGATTTTGGAGATCGATGTCCAGGGCGCCCTGCAGGTGAAGGAGCGTTTCCCCGAGGCCGTGCTGATCTTTATCAAGCCGCCTTCGCTTGAGGTGCTTCGCGAGCGTCTAGTCGGTCGCGGTACCGAGACGCCCGAGACGATTGAGCTGCGTATGGCAAACGCCGCCGATGAGCTTGCCCTTGCCGACCGCTACGACGACGTCGTGGTTAATGACGATCTCGACCGCGCGACCGATGAGCTCGTTCGCGTTCTCGATATGCATGAAAGGATCTGAGGTCCGTGTCCGTTGTAAAGCCTTGCATTGACGATCTTCTGGAGAAGACCGATCACAACCGCTTCCTGCTCGCTTCGCTTGCCTCCAAGCGCGCCTGCGACATCAATAGCATGCTGCGTGGCCAGCACAATCGCGTGCTTGCCGTCCAGGATGTCGATGACATCACCATCGGGCTTTCCGGTGCCGATACCATCTCGATGGCTATGGACGAGATTGTCGACGGCGACATCTCTTACGACGAGGCCCGTTACGAGAAGGCGCTCGGCCACAAGGTTGCTGAAGCCTAAATGGCGGCTCGCGTCTGCCTGGTCCACTATCACGAGGTTGGACTGAAGGGTAAGAACCGCG
>CABUAL010000152.1 GCA_902489515.1 uncultured Collinsella sp.
TGGTGCGGGCGAAAGGACGTCCGCGTATCCGCTTCGCGGATCCGCACCGGCTTCGGCCGCCTGCCGGCGTCCTCGCCCGCTCGCTACAAACGCTCCGCGTTTGTTTAACGCTCGCGCCCTGCACAGAGTTCGATTCTCCGCGGTATCTATAGGTAATAAAAAAGCAGGTAGAGGCACTTCTCTACCTGCTTGTAACTATTGGTGGAGGCGCGGAGAATCGAACTCCGGTCCACGAAAGCCCCCTGATTGGCATCTCCAAGCTCAGTCGCTGGTTTAGTCTCGGACGCTTTGCGCGCAGCGACACGCTCGCGGCGTCCTAACCGGTTCGGTCTTAGCCCGCGCCATACCGATTACGTGCGCGGGAGCATTCCCCTAACATGACGTCGCGCCGGTGTCGGGGAAATCACCGGGTTGACGCGCCGCTATAAACTAAGCAGCGAGAGCCATAGGCTCAAAAGAAGAGTTGTTGTCAATTCAATTTGACGGTACCCCTGTTTAACGAGGCGAGGAGACCTCGGCTTGCTTCCTCTCTCAGAGCTATCGTGTCGAAACCAGTCGCCCCCGAATGTCGGGAAAGTCTGGATGGTATCGGGTCTGCAAACACCCGATAACCGTCGACTTTTCAAGGAACATACGGGGCCGAGCCCCGCTTGTGGAGTGTTATCTTACCACGTTCTGAAAGCGGACAGCTGTTCTATGCACGAGCTGTGAAGACCCTAATGTGCACCATACTTCGCACTTTTGCTACCGATCGCGTCACGTATATTTTCGCCAAGCAAAATTGACCCGTCGAAAGGACCGTTATGGATACCAAGCAGCAACTCGTCAATGCCCTCGCAGGCCTGGGCTCAACCATTACCGAAGCTATGGATGTCATCGAGGGCTTTGTCCCCTGCGGACATCCCGCCCTCACGGTATCGAACGCACTCGTCGCGCTGGACGCTGACGATGATGCAGCTCTCGCCCAGCAGCTTGAGACCGTCGAGGGCTTTATCGACCACGTGAGCGATAACCGCGGCGTGACCGCCTACCACGGCATCGAGGTCGAGCTCGCGGGTCCCAAGGCCGATCTGCTCGCAGCAATCCGCGAGGTAGGCACCCTTATGCAGACCGCAGGCGTCAAGAACACCCAGGTCAACGAGTGGGTCTACCGCAGTCTGGCAGCACTCGACAGCTCCGACGAAAAGGCAGCCGAGCAGCTCGCCGAAAGTCCCGCCATTAAGGCCGAGCTTTTGTAAATAGCAGACGCGGGTCCCTTGGCGCATCGTCGTCCAAGAGGCCCGCAAACAGTTCGCGTCAACCGATAGCCGCGCCGCCGCGTTCGGCCAAGGCAAGAATCGGCATCATTTGACGAGGTGTCTTTGCTGCAAGATCGGCATGTTCGAGCAGCTTGCGATCGTTGGTCACCAAGTAATCGACCTGCGCGCGCTTGCACGCGGCGAGCACCAAGTTGTCCTCGTAATCGCGATGGAGCGCTAAGTATTTGTCGGCCAGCCAAAGGTCCGACGCATCTGCACCCACGGCCGTAGCGTTTTCGGTCATATTCCGAACAAACGCCAGCGCCGCATCGCCAATCGCGCGGGCAGAAGCCTCGTCGAGCGCTCCCCCGCTGGCAAGAACGCCACGCTTCAGCTCGTGTTGGACAACGTACAGTACGTCCTTAGCGATATGCACCGGAAAGAACAGCGATGCCCCCGCCTCCGTCGCCTGCCCAATAAACGCACGCGCGGCAAGCGACTCGGCATGGTCAACACAAAACGAATCAACCCATACGTTGGCGTCCACCATGATCTTGAGAGGGGCTCCGCTCACAGGATCATCCCCTTTTGGCGATAGCGCTCGTCCATGGCTTCGGAATAGATTGTGTCCCAATCGCGATCGTCGGATACGGGCGACGCAGCGATGCCCAAATCTGCATAAAGCCGGTCTGCCGCTGCCCACGACGCGGCGAACGGAGTATCGTGCGCGACGGTCTGTTGCCGGTCGTCGACGGCCGCAAGCACTTCCTCGCACTGCCCGCCGCCCTGCGCGACCTTGGCCACGACCTTTTTGATGAGCTCGGGCAGTGATCTGTCCGAAAGCCGCAACGCTTCCTCCGCATGGTCCTTGACCTGGCGATCCACGCGAACGTTCACCTGCGCCATGCCGCTAACAGCACCCACGTTGATCCCGCTCCCTTCAAATGCTAGCACCGCTAGCAATACTATATAGAGAAGCTAGCAAATGGTCAAATGCAAAAGGCCTGCGTCCGGACGACACCGATGCCGTCTGGGCGCAGGCCAGATAACGTGGGCGAACACGTCCGCTAGCGCAGGTAAGCCTTTGCGTTGCCCAGGCTGTAGGCGATCGTTGAGCCGTTGTGCAGCAGCGACGACGCCTGCGGAGTAATCATGCCGGTAATACCCAATGCCAACAGCGCCGAGTTGGTGAGCATCACCTTGGAATACGAACTCGTCAGGCGGTCGATAAGCCCCTGACTCATGCGGCGCAGGCGCACGATCGCGGCGAGATCTGCATCGGTCAGGATGATATCGGCGACCTCCTTGGCGATGTCGCTTCCACCGCCCATTGCCAGTCCCACGTCGGCCAAACCGAGTGCCGGCGAATCGTTGACGCCGTCGCCCACCATGGCAACGTGGCGCCCCTCGCCCTTAATGCGCTCAACATACGCGTACTTGTCCTCGGGCAGCAGCTCGGCCTTAAACTCGTCGACACCCGCCTCGCGAGCAATGCGCTCGGCCGTGCGCTCCGAGTCGCCCGTGAGCATGACCACGTGCTTAACGCCCAACGCGTGCAGGTCGGCGATGGCCTCGCGAACCCCGGGCTTAAGCGGGTCCTCGATACCGAGCACGCCCACAACGGTGCCATCGACCGCCAGGTACAGCGGCGACAGCCCCTGCATCTGGGACTCGATTTGCTCCTTAATGTCGGACTCGAGCTGCGCGCTCTCATCCTCAAATACAAAGTGCGCGGAACCGATGATGGCGCGACGCCCTTCAATGGACGAAGCGATGCCGTGCGCCACGATGTACTCGACGGCGGCATGGCGCTCGCGGTGCTCGAGCCCGCGCTCGCGGGCGGCGTTGACCACGGCACGCGCCACCGGATGCGGAAAATGCTCCTCCAAGCAAGCGGAAAGGCGCAGGATCTCGTCCTCGCTCCAACCATCGGTGGTGAGCACGCAGGCAAGACGCGGCTGCGCCTCGGTAAGCGTGCCGGTCTTATCAAACACAATGGTGTCGGCCTTGGCAAACGACTCAAAGTACTTGGCGCCCTTGACCATAACACCCATCTTGGCAGCATCGCTCATGGCAGTCATGACGGCGACGGAACCCGTGAGCTTGAGTGCGCACGAGTAATCGACCATCAGTGCCGCCGAGGTCTTGATGAGGCTGCGGGTGGTAAGCGCAACCAGGCCCGCGAGCAGGAAGTTCCACGGGACGATCTTGTTGGCGAGGTCTTCCATGTGCGACTGGCCCTCGGACTTGAGCGAATCGGCCGTCTGCACGAGCGAGACGATCGAGCGGAGCTTGGTCTGCGCCGTGTTGGCGCGCACGCGCACCAAGATGCTGCCGTCTTCCACGACGGTACCGGCGAACACATCGTCGCCCACGCTTCGCTCGACGGCCAGCGGCTCGCCGGTCAGGGTCGCCTGGTTGACCATAGCGCTCCCCTGCTCGACAACACCGTCGATGCAAATGGACATGCCAGTGCGCACGGCGACCAAATCGCCGGGCTCGAGCTCGGTCGCGGCAACGCTTACCTCGGTGTCGCCGACAACCTTTTGCGCCTTGTCGGGCACATCGAGCAGCGAGTTGATGAGCTCGTTTTCGCTCATGGCGCGAGTGTAGTCCTCGAGCAGCTCGCCCACGTTGAGCAAGAACATTGTCTGGCCCGCGGTGTCGACATCACGCTTGACGAACGAAATGCCGATGGCCGAAGCGTCGAGCACAGGAACGGTCAGGCGCGGCTGTGCCAGCTCATGAAGGGCAGCGCGCAAAAATGCCATGTAACCGGCCACGACAAACACCGCACGCAGAGGCGTCGGCAAGAACCAACGGCGCGCGTAGTGGGCGCCGATAAGTGTGGCAAGATCCATGACGAGCTTGTGCTTGCGCGGCTCGAGTTGCATCACGTAGCCCGACTTGGCATCGGCGATAGCTTGAGCATCGAGCGCGCCCAAGGCATCGAGCACGCTCGCGCGGCGCGGCTCGTCGTACTCCAGCGCCATCTGGCCAATGCGGCCATACACGCGCACCTTGCGCACGCCATCGATGTCGCCGCCAAGCTTTAGAAGCGCATCGAGATCGCTCTCTGGCACAGGACCCGCCAACTGAAGGCGGGTCCTGCCAGGGATCTCGCTGATAATCGAGAATCTCATAGTTTGTGCCTGGGAGCGTTACTCGACTGCCTCGTCAGCAGCGGCCTCGCTCTGGGTGATGTAGGCAGCCTCGGCAACCATGTCGTCGACATTAGCCTTGGCCTGCTCGACCATGTCCTGGTAGCAGTTCTTGATGCGCATGCCGCACGCGATACCCTGCACGCAGGCATTCTTGACCGGAGCGCTGGTAAGCAGCTTGATGCCGGCCGTGCCAAGCAGAAAACCGCCACCGACAAGCAGGGTGTTAAACGTCGACTTCTTCATGTTGCTTCTCCCTTTTGCCGCATTGGACGCGGCACGGTGCCTCAGCACCCGAGTAAATAAGTTAGCTCGAGCGCACTTTTAGAAAATAGTTTAGTTTATCTAACTATTAAGGTCAACAAAGGTTAACTTTTTGGAAATCTTAAGATACGGAGCAGCCGGCTTCTGGCGATCCGCCCGCCGCGATGTACATCCGTGACGCCAAAGAGGGAGCCCTCCCCTCTCCAGCAAATTGAAGGTGAATGGTTTTCCGCGAAGTGAACGAGCAAAATTGGACCCCCGAAGCATCCACATTTTTTCGCAGCAAAACCGACGCTCCTATAAGTTGTCAAGAGGCAGTTTGCGGGAGCGCTCTCTCCA
>CABUAL010000153.1 GCA_902489515.1 uncultured Collinsella sp.
GTTTTTCTGATCATCACGCAGCGACCTCACGTTTATTGGTATCACTTTGATTGGGCAATGATACCAGCGTTTGGAGAGGGGCGCGATGCAGATGGGGAGCAAAAAGCGAGCCGCCTGGTCAAAAGCAAAAAGCGAGTTTTTGAGCACTGCCACCGGCGGCGATATGAGCGACCTGTTTGCACGCGAGGACGAGCGCCGCGACGCCCTGGACGCCGAGCGCGATGAGGCCTGGCGCTACAAGTCGTGCGAGCGCAAAAACCGTTACGACACGCGCGCCGAGGCCGAGGCCGTTATGGCCGACTGCGAAAACCGCGGGCGGCGCGGTTTGGCCTGCTACAAATGCGAATACTGCGGTGGCTGGCACCTGACGTCGCACCCTTGGAAATAGACCCCGCATCGGCACGGCACTGACGGAGCGCCAACCATCGCACGCAAGCTACGGGCGCGGTGGCACCAAAACATCGTAGCGAACGGCCTTGCCCGCAAGTTGATAGCTCGGCTTAACGCCGGCAAGCAGTGGCCCCTTCACCGGCCGCTTGATAACGACCTTGCGCGGGTGCACCGCAAGCGCGGCTTCGACCAGCGCCTCCTCATCGGCACACGGCTGTTCCAGATGATGCAAAAGTTGGAACTTCTTTTTAACCGCCGCGCTCTTGGTGCGCTCGGGAAACATGGGGTCCAGATACACCACGTCGGGAGCGGCGAGCTCGCCCTGCTCGATCAGCTCAGCTGTATGGCGAAGACCGGCAATGCTGTCCTCGCCGGCATGTAAGCGCATGCGTGCCACGGCTGTCGCAAGCGCCGGATCATCTGCCGCACGATCCAAGGCATCCTTGAGGAGCGCCGCGATCACGCAATCCTGTTCATACAGATCGACGGTAAAGCCCGCGGTCGCCAGCAGCAGCGAATCCTCGCCAAAGCCTGCCGTGGCGTCAATCGCCCATGGGCTCTCGATGCCTTTTGCGCGCGCAGCCTTTACCAGCAGCTCTTGCCGCAGACGGCCCTGCTTGAGCCGCGGCAGCATGCGGTCAAAATCGGCGCGCAGCTCCATCGTGCCGTCAGTGAGCGTGAGGCCCTCGGGCTTCCCGGTCAGCTCAAGCCCCGCGGCCCGAACAACAGAAAAGGGATCGACGACGCCCATGGGTACTCCTTAACAAGCAAAACGAATACGTGAGCGCCGTTTATGCCGGCACCCAACCGTCCGCTATTGTCCCACATGCGACATGGCCCACAGCATCCCAATGCAAAGCACCGCCATCAATCCCGTGCACACGGCAGCGATCACAGAATCACCCATGCGCCTTCCCAACGACCGCGGCTCACGCACTTGCCCTGCTCCGTACATCATGGCTCCTCCTTGAGGCCAACTCCTTGTTACGGCCTCATCATCTCAGCGCCGCACATGAGCTGCCATCGATTTGGCTTACGTCCAGCTTTCCCTTTTGAAAGGTTGGGTTGGGCCGCGCGGGCTCAAAGCGCTTTCAGGCGCATGCATCGCTGCGTTGAACTACAATGTGCTTCACCATATGTGCAGTACATTGGGTGCGCCAAGTTGGCGTACTCGTATCGAAAGGACCAGCCATGAGCTTCACTCGCAAGACTCTCAAAATCCTTGCTCTCATCTACTTTGTTTTGGGTATCGCCAGCCTCGTCACCGCCGGCGTCGGTATCGCCACGGGCGGTCTCGATTCCACGTACGGTTCGTACGCCACGCTCGCAGCGGTCGTGCTTATCGCCAAGGGTCTCGTCGACCTTGCCGCAGGCGTCGCCGGTATCAAGGGCGCCAACAAGCCTTCGCAGGTGGACGGCGCGTTTAAGCTCGGTATTGTTGCCGCGGTCGCCACGCTTGCCCAAGCGGTGCTCACGCTTCCCGCGTTTGGCGGCGACGCCATCAACTTTGGCGCCTTTGTCATCGTGGTGTACGACCTGTTCTTTGTTCAGCAGGCACACGCCGTTAAGGCCGAGAACAAGGACCGCCTATAAGCGCTCGCTTCTCATAACCTCTGCAGCCAAGCAACTAAAAAGGGCCGATCGCGCATCTCCGCGGTCGGCCCTTTACGTTTGCCCAGATAAAACCTACCAAAATAAACCTGTCCCTTTTTGGCAGGTTGTTAGCTGTGGCGGTACTCGGCGATGATGAAGTCGATGTCAGTCTGAAGGGTATCGAGGTTTGCCAGGCGCTCTTTGTCGGCGGGGCGCGTGCGGTAGTAGTACGGCGTCATCTGGAACACCGCCTCGATGTCCGCCTGGGTCTGAAGCGTAATATTCGCAGACACCCGCTGCGTTCCGACCAACTCGAGCTCGGTGGTCTGCGGCAGCTTCTCGTCATTAAGATATGGCGTGTCGTAGAGCACCTCCTTGAGCCCAAACAAATGACGGGCACCCGGCACCACGGTATAGAGTGAGCCCTCTGGCGCCAGCACGCGGGCAAACTCACGCTCGTTAAAGGGAGCGAAGAGCTCGGTCACCATATCGAAGGCGCCGTCCGCCACGGGGATGTCCTTCATGTTGGCCACGAAATAGGTCGCATCGCCGCGCTTGGCGGCCAGGCGCACCATCTCTTTGCCCAAGTCGAACCCGCAAGCGCCCACGCCCGGCACCGCGCCCATGGCACTCGTGTAATAGCCCTCGCCACAGCAAATATCGAGCAACGTCATGGGGCCGTTCGTAGGCGCAGCGCGCCCAGACACCTGCTTGCACACCAGCTCGACCATCGCATCGCGCAACGGCGCGTAGTATCCACGGTTCAAAAAGTCACGACGGCTGCGCGCCTGCGACTTGGGATCGCCCATGGAGTCGCCGCTCTTGGACGAGCGCAATAGATATAGATAACCCTCGCGCGCACGGTCAAACCGGTGTCCGCCCGCGCATGCGGCCCCACGCTCATCGTCCACCAACGGTTCATGGCAAACGGGACACAACAACATGGCTACTCCTTAGCGCGAACAACACAACGCCCACTATTGTCGCACGCCTTCCCCACCTAGTCATTGGGGACGTTCTTAAATGACTAGTCGTTTAAGGACGTCCCCAATGACTACAAGGAGTGTCCCCAGCTGCCGGCAGAAAAGGAACGTCCCTAAGTGCCGACTGGTTGCATTAGGAGTATCATCGTCTGCGCAAATAAGCACGATATAGCATGTTAGAGATTGAGAGCGTATGGCTGATACCGCATCTAAGCACATCGATATGACCACCGGCTCGCTGTGGCGCAATATTCCCCTGTTCGCCTTCCCCGTGGCCGCCACGAGCATCCTGGAGCAGCTGTCGAACCTCATCGCCACGGTCATCATCGGCAACTTCTCGGGCGACCAGGGAACCCTCGCCATGGCGGCGGTCGGCTCCAATGTTCCGCTTACCAGTCTTATGCTCAACCTGTTTATTGGCATGTCGCTTGGCTCCAACGTGGTCATCGCCAACGCTATCGGCCGCAACGATCAGAACATGGTCAAGCGCGCCGTCCATACCTCGATTTTAATGGCGCTCGTGGGCTTTGTCGTCATCGCGCTGGGCGAGATCTTTGCCGAGCCCATGCTCGCCGCGCTCAACGTTCCCGCCGAGACCATGCCGCTCGCCTCACTCTACCTACGCGTCTTTTTGCTCAGCATGCCCTCGATTTTGCTCTACAACTTTGAGGCCGCGATCTTCCGCTCCGTCGGCATCACCCGCATGCCGCTGCAGGCGCTTGCCGTGTCCACCGTCCTCAACATTGGCCTGGACCTCATCTTTGTCCCAATACTCCACTGGGGCGTCGCGGGCGTCGCCATCGCCACCGCCATCGCCTACACCGTCAGCGCCGCTACGCTCTTTATCCGCCTGCTCAAGACCGACTCCGTCGTCCGCGTCACCCTACGCGACCTAGCTATCGACCCCGTCGCCCTCAAGCGCATCGTCAAGATCGGCCTGCCCGCCGGCATCCAAAGCGCCGTCTTTGCTGTCGCCAACATCATCATCCAGTCTGCCATCAACAGCTTGGGCACCGAGGTCATGGCGGCATCGAGCGCCGCCATGAGCCTGGAGTACGTGTGCTACAACCTGCTCAACAGCTTTAGCCAGGCTTGCACTACCTTTGTGGGACAAAATCACGGCGCCCGCCAGATCGACCGCTGCACCAAGACGCTCAAGGTCTGCCTGGTCGAAGGTGGTATCGTTGCACTCACCACGATCATCGTTATTGTCGGCCTGGGACGCGAGATCTTGTCGCTCTTTAACAGCGATCCCAACATCGTCTCGATCGGCTATATCCGCGTGTGTTCGATCTTCCCGGCGTACGCCTTTAGTATGTTCTACGAAAACATGTCAGGCTACCTGCGCGGCTTTGGTATCTCGCTCACGCCCGCCCTCATCACCATGATCTGCGTCTGCGGCATCCGCTTCTATTGGGTGTTCTGCGTGTTCCCGCATTTCCGCACCTTTGCGAACATCATGATGGTCTACCCCATCAGCCTGGGCACCACGGCGTTCTTTATGGTCGTGGCGGTACTACTTTGCCACCCGGCACGCACCTATCGCGCCACCCAAGCCAAAGCGACAGCCCGCTAAACACCGCACTCAACGCCACGCCAGTCATTAATTGACAATATGAGAGCTCATATAGTCGATAAAGCGCCTCGTGGCGATGGGCATGGTGTCCCAGCTGCGCCAAGCGGCCACCACGTCGCGCGAGGGGGCATGCACGATGGGACGTACGCGAATATCGGCACGCATGCCCTCGACGGTACGGCGATATAGCATACTCACGCCTAGGCCCTCCTCGACCATCGCCATGATGGTGTAGTCGTCGGTCACCTCACTCGTCACATGCGGCGACAGCCCATGCGCCGCAAATGCATCGAGCACCAGACTCTGTTCGCCCTCATCCAGCAGCACAAACGGCTCGGACGCCAGATCGGCGAGCGCGCGCAACGCCCAGTGGGTGCACGA
>CABUAL010000154.1 GCA_902489515.1 uncultured Collinsella sp.
AATCTGGCGCAGCTGCTGCGTGCCGTCGCCGAGGCCGTACCCCTCGACGGTACGTTTGACCTGCGGGATATAGGCTGCAATCTCACGCTCGACACCCAGCACGCCATCGATGACCGCCACGATGCCGTCTTCCTCGTCGGCCTTCACAAAGGCAGCGACCTCGGGCAGCTCGTCAGGCAGGTCATCGCCATAGCGCGACGGCACGCAGCCGCACATGACGATGGGGCAAGAACGAACGCCGTCCTGAACCTCGTTGGCGAGCTCGAGCGTGGTCTCGATGCTCTCGGACGTTGCGGAGGAGAGGAACGAACATGTATTGACGATGGCGATATCGGCATCCTGCGGGTCGAATGCCTCCTCGTAGCCCGCGGCGGTCAAAAGAGAACGCATGCGGTCGGTGTCAACCTCGTTCTTAGCGCACCCGAGGGTGATGTAGAGCACGGAGCCCAACGGTGTATCCATGTTGGAGAGCGGTCCTTTCGATTGATATTAGCGGTAGTTGGTGAACTGCAGCGGCTGGCCGTAGTCCTGGTCGCGCAGGAACTGGATCACGGTCTGCAACGCGTCCTTCGAAGCAGAGGAAACACGCAGTTTGTCGGCCTCGATGGTCACCTTGACCTTGAGCTTTTGGTCCTTGATGTCCTTGTTGATCTTCTTGGCGGTCGCCTGGTCGATACCCTCGACGATATGGCCGAGCACGCGCACGGTGCCGCCCGACGCCGCCTGCGGAGCATCCCACGAGACAGCCTTGAGGTCGATGCCGCGCTTGATGAGCTTGGAGCTCAACACGTCGATAATCTGTTTGGAGACAAAGTCGGCCGGGGCGTTGATCGTAAAGAGCTTGTCGCCCTTCGAAAGCTCGATCGTGGCGCCAGAATCCTTAAGGTCATAGCGCTGGGAAATCTCGCGCGTGGTCTGCTGGAAGGCGTTGTCGACCTCTTGCATGTTGACCTCGGACACGACGTCGAAGCTGGAATCTTTAGCCATGATGTTTCCTTTCGCGTACGAGCGGCTTAGTAGCTATCGTACGAATAGTCGGTAGAATCGGTGGGCGTCTGACCGTCAGTTGCGGTATCGGCGCCATCCGTGGACTGGGCATCGGTACCGTCGGTGGTATCGGTACCATCGGTGGTGTCGGTACCATCAGAACTTTCACCATTCTCGGAATCAGTCGTCTCCTTCTTGGGAACGGTGATCGTCACACGCGCCACGCCCGAGGTCTTGGTATCGTAACGAACCTTTTCACCGTTCTTGGTAACGGTGACATCGGAAGGCTTGGACGTGGTGATCTCGATCGAGGACTCGGGCGTGTACTCCTGCTCAAAGGGGCCAGTCGCCTGGGCGCCATAGACCGACTTGCCGTCGACCTTGACCTCAATCCACGCGGTCTTTCCCTTGGCAACGGAGACCTTGACCTTCGTTACCTCGTTCTCTTCCTTTTTAGCCGTCGTCTTGGTGGCGTCCGAATCGGTCGACTCATCCGTCGCCTCATCGGTGTCTTCGTCCTCGTCAACCGTTTCGGTCTTCTTAGAAGACTTCTTGGTCGTCGTCTTGGTAGCAGCGGGCGTCTCGGGCGTGGTCTCGGGCGTCGAAGATGCGCAGCCACGCAGAAGCACCACGATGAGCACAATCAACAGCAGCGCAACGGCACCGATGCCGGCGTAGATGATACGCGGATCGAGCCCGTTGTTTTGAGGAGTACGTGACCCGCCGCGTCCACGACCGGAACTGCTGCGGCCGCCTCCCTGAGGCATACGACCGCGATTGCTATCGGGACGGCCGCGATAGCCGCCCTGGCCCTGAAGGCTGCGTTGACCCGAGCGGGGCGCAAGCTCACCGCGGCATTGATAGCCACGCTGGCCCGAACGCGGAGCCGAAGAGCGCTGGCCATACGGCTGTGATTGAGAGCTTCTAAGAAGACCGAAACGGTTGACGAGGACGGCTGGCCCGAACGCGGAGCCGAAGAGCGCTGGCCATACGGCTGTGATTGAGAGCGAAGACGCGGCGTCACCTGCGTGGTATCGGCATCCGCATAGCCACCGCGAGAGCGTCCGGCGGAGGCACCACGGTAACCGCGATCGGAATAGCCGCCGTCGCCGTAGCCGGCACGAGGGTCACGCGCTACACCGCGGGCAGCGGGAAGTGCACGGTCCTCGGGCATCGGCGTACTGCGGAACCGGTCACGCTGTGAGCGAATCTCCTCGCCCGAAGCTTTTTGGGCCTCAATCCGCGCGAGGTCGTCACGCTGTCCATAGCGGGTCGAACGACCGCCCTGAACCATCAGGAAGCGCCCGTTGTCGACCGAGGAACGCGAATTGACGTAGCCGGCGGCGTCCTGAAAACGACCGCCCTGCTGCGACGTCTCGCGTTCGTATGCCATCAGGTCGTCAAAGTAGGCATTGACGACCTCGCGCGGATTGAGGCCCAAAAAGCGAGCATAGCTCGAAATCATGCCCTGCGCATAGCCGCGCGGCGGCATCGAAGCAAAGTTACCGGTCTCGAAAAACTCGATGATCTGCGGCCTGATTTTGATGGTGTTGGCGACCTGCTGAATGGAAAGGCCCATTCGGCGACGCTGCTCGAGCAGCATGTCACCAAAGCGTGCAGCCATCAGAATCCTCCAAACTCACGATCTTCACGTGCCATCTCGGCGTCGACAGACTCCAGCGCGGCAAGCCCCTCCTCGTCCAACAGGACCTCGCGCGGCTTGGAACCGTCGGGCGGGCCGACGACACCCTTTTCTTCCAGCATGTCCATAATACGCCCGGCACGCGCGTAGCCAACCTTCAGACGACGTTGCAGGCCAGATGTGGAGCCAAGCTGCGATTCCACCACAATATGGGCGGCTTCCCAAATGAGCGGATCATCGTCTTGCGGCTCGGCTACGCTTGCCCCAGTCGACCTTGGAGAACAGCATGTCGCCCAAACCGGTAAGCTTTTCGGCACCCATCTGGTCGATGATGACGCGCGAGTCGATGCCCGTGGCGACGTTAAAGGCGATGCGATTGGTGATGTTGGCCTTGATGAGGCCCGTCACCACGTTTGAGCTGGGACGCTGCGTGGCCACGATAAGATGAATACCGGCGGCACGGCCCAGCTGTGCAATACGCACGATCGAGGCCTCGACATCCTTACCGGCGACCATCATCAGGTCCGAGAGCTCGTCAATGATGATGACCAGGTAGGGCATCTTTTGCGGCGGATTGTCGTAATGCTCAAACTCGCCGGCGGCCTGCTTTTCGTTGTAGGTCGAGATCTTACGCACGTTGAGACGCTCGAAGACCTTCAGGCGACGCTCCATCTCGGACACGGCCCATTGCAGAGCGCTCGCGGCCTGCTTGGGCTCGGTCACCACGGGCACATAGAGATGCGGCAGTCCGTTATAGCCCGCAAGCTCGACGCGCTTGGGGTCGACCATGATCAGGCGAACGTCCTCGGGAAGAGTACGCATGAGCAGAGTCGTGATGATGGAGTTGATCATCACCGACTTACCAGAACCGGTCGTACCGGCAATCAACAGGTGGGGCATCTTGGCAAGGTCGGCGACAACCGGCGTGCCCTCGGCATCGCGGCCGATGGCGAGCTCGAGCGGACCGCCCTTCACATAGGGCAGCACGTCGCCCAGGTTGACGTTCTGGCGCTTGCGGTTGGGAATCTCGATGCCCACGAGCGAGGTGCCGGGGATCGGGGCAAAGATACGTACCGACTGGGCAGCGAGCGAAAGCGCGATATCGTCCTCGAGGCTCGAAATCTTGCTCACGCGCTCGCCCTCACCAGGTTGCAGCTTAAAGGTCGTCACCGTGGGGCCGGCGATCCAGCCGACCACGCGGGCACTGCGGCCAAACTCAAGCAAGGTGGATTGCAGTGACTCAGCGGTCTGCTCCAACTCCTTGTCCGAAGACGCGGCGGAAGCCGACTGCGGGTTGGCATGCAGGATTTCGAGCGGCGGAAGCTTGAGGCCGTCCTCTTCTTCGCCCTCGTTATCTGCGGCGCCACCGTCCGCTCCCCCATCGCTAGCCGCAGCCGATTCGACGGCACTCGAGGCAGGCGCATCGGCAACCTTGGGATGCTTCAAGAAGTCGGGAATCTGAGGTGCTGCCGAGACAGGATTCACGGCAAACGGCGGCTCGAACTCGTCGATCTTATCGGGGTCGTCTTCCATCGAAAGCTGGCCGGTTACCTGGTCGCGCTTTGCATGGCGACGCGGCAGCAAAGTTGTCTTTGCGGTCTCAATCGGAGCCTCGTCGTCCTCGTCATCGCCCTCGGTGAGCTCAATCTCGCTATCGGACCAAGACGGGTCGGGCTCGCTTGTATTGAGCTTAGGCGCAGCCTTGCCCTTCTTGGCATGGCGGCGCGGCAGCAGCGTCGTCTTAGCGCGCTCAACCTCAACCGACTCGGACACGTCGACAAACGAATTCTCGTCCTCGTCGTCATCGTCCAAAACCGGGTCCACATCGTTGCCCATGACCGTGGTCACGGCAGCATCGGAGCCCTTTTGACGAAGAATGCTCAGGTGCGGACGGGCAACGCCGGGCACCGACAGGGCTTCGTCGTCACCCCACGGGCTGGCGTTGACATCGGCACGACGGCGCTCGGCAAAATCGGCCGCACGGTCGCGAGCAGAGCGCAGCACGCCACCCACCGAAAAGCCGATGATGACCAAGCCCACGACGACAAGGCCCAACAGGACTACCATCGCGATAGGCTTACCCAGGGCATTCTGCAGCGCACTCGCAATAAACGCACCGATGTAGCCACCCGAGGCGGACAAATTTTGCGGCGTGAACATAAGGTCACACGAGACACTCGTACCCGGCACCATCAGCGAAAGAATGGAGACGACGGCGATAAAGACCACGGCTCCGCCCGCAACAGAGCGCACGTTGAGCGGCGAGTCCTCGCCTAAAAAGA
>CABUAL010000155.1 GCA_902489515.1 uncultured Collinsella sp.
ACGTTTATCCCCTCCGCGGGCGGCAGGCCGGAGTCGGGCACGCCGATGACCAGATCGGCCTCGACGGGCTCCTCGTGTGCCAGCTGACGACCCATGTCGTAACGGCAGGCATAGACGCTCTTGCCGTTCATGATGGAGTCGGGGCGGGCAAAGTAGACCTGCTCAAAGATGCAGTTTGCGGGCTCTTCGGCGGCAGGCACGCCCTGCTCGGACACAAGGCCCTCGGCGCTGATGCGCAAAATCTCACCGGGACGGACGTCGCGGACGTACTCGGCGCCCACGATATCGAGCGCGCAGGTCTCGGAGGCAACGACCCAGCCGCCGGCGCGCGTGACATGGGTGGTGGCGTCGACCGTCGCGGCGCCGTCCTGCGACGGCAGCTGCGAAACGGATGCGGCATCGGCCTGGTCCAGGCCCTCATCCACCAGCTTGCCCAGCACGAGCGGGCGAATGCCGTGCGGATCGCGGAATGCGTAGAGCGCCTGCTCGTTGATGAGCGTCATGGCGTAGCCGCCGCGCACGAGCTCCATGGTCTTGCGAATGCCCTCGCGCAGATGGCCAGTACGCTGAGTAAAGTAGCCGATGAGTTTGGTCGCGACCTCGGAATCCGAGTTGGAGAGGAACGGTACGCCCAGCTCGATCAGCTGGCGACGCAGCTCGTCGGTGTTGACGAGGGTGCCGTTGTGCGCGAGCGCGATAATGACGCTATTGATGGTAGAGAGGTGCGGCTGAGAGGCTTCCCAGCTCTTGGCGCCGGCGGTGCCGTAGCGCACATGACCCACGGCCAGCTGACCGGAGAGCGTCGACAAGTCGGCATTGGAGAACACGCGGTCGAGCAGGCCCAGATCCTTGCGGACCATAACCGTACCGCCGTCACCAACGGCGATTCCCGCCGATTCTTGGCCGCGATGCTGCAGTGCACGCAGGCCAAAGTACGTCAGTCGAGCCACGTCGCGATCGGGCGCCCAGACACCAAAAACGCCGCATTCCTCATGCAGCTGGTCAGAGTCCGGATCATACGTCGACATGGCGTTCACCTGTCCCGCGGCACGCTCGGCCGCGCGGATGGTTTCTTGAGACATGGCATCCCCTCAGAGCCTCGTATTTTGGCGTTACCCGCCTTATTATACGCACGGCGCGACGCGCTCCCCCGCGCATGAGCAGCGCTTTTTAAAAGCCCACCGAGCTTATTATCCGTTTTGCGACCAAACATTTTATTGGGTAGTCCACTCTCAGGGGCAACGGCCTCGAAGACTTCCCGTGCGCCGTGTCTCGCCCGCGCTAGGGGCTACATTGTTGCAATTGGGACGTTCGTCCTGTCTTTTAGCTGGTCGTCGGCGTATCCTTGTAGGCTACTACAAGACGAGAAAGGTAGCGTATGGATCGAAATCAACTCGACCCCAGTGTCCCCAGCACCACGGAGGCCAAGAAGATCCCCCTTATCATCAAGGTCTACGCAGTCCTGTGCACCCTATCTGGCGTGGGCACGCTCCCGTCAGTCGCCGTCTTTATGTGGCAGGTCATCACCGCACTCATTAACGGCAACGTCGCCGCTAAGCTCGGTGATAACACCCTGGTCGCGGCTGGCCTTATCGTCGCCGGCATTATGCTCTCGGCGGCAAGCGCGATCATCTTGATCGTCTTTGGCCTGGACCTCATCAAGGACCAGCGGCGCAATGCCGCCCGCCTGTCTTACGTCCTCATCGCATTTACCGTCGTGGAGCTTTTAGTTGACGTGATGCTCCAGGGCATCGGACCCTTCCTGCTGCGCCCCGCCGTCCAGCTTGTCATCCTCATTGCGCTGTCGGCCACCGTCGACCCCACGCTACGCCAGGAGCGCGAACTGCAGCGCCGTCTGCAAGAGATGCTCGACCGCGATGCCGCCGCCGAGGGGATGCTCGGCCGCGACGAAACCGGCGAGGGCTACATCAAGCTCAACTACTTCAACCTGTTCTGGGTATTCTTCGTCTGCAGCGTGTTAGGTCTCATTCTCGAGGAAGTCTGGCATATGGTCGTCGTCGATCCCGGCGTCTATCAGGACCGTGCCGGTATGCTATTTGGCCCCTTTAGCCCCATCTACGGATTTGGCGCGGTGCTCATGACCATGGCGCTCAACCGCTTCTATAAAAAGAATCCTCTGATCATTTTCCTGGTAAGTGCCCTGATCGGCGGCGCTTTCGAGGTGTTTGTAGGCTGGTTTATGCAGACCTCATTTGGCGTGGTGTCGTGGAGCTATTCACACATTAGGCTATTCGGCATGCCCGATCCCATCGCGGTATTGACCGGGGGACGCACATGCACGCCGTTTGCCTGCATGTGGGGCCTGGGTGGCCTCATCTGGATCAAGGTCTTGCTGCCGCGCCTGCTTAAGCTCATCAATATGATTCCATGGAAACGCCGCTACTCTGCTACCGTCATCCTGACCGCCGTCATGTTGATCGACGGCGTCATGACGTTGCAATCGCTCGACTATTGGTATCAGCGCGTCAACGGAACCGTTCGAAATATTCCCGTCGCACAGTTCTATGACAAGCATTTCGATAACGAATATATGGAGAACCGTTTTCAGAGTATGACCATGAGCCCCAAGGACGCCACGCGCGTGTAGCAAACGCCAGAGCAAAATAGCTCCAACACATCAAAGCCCGCTGGCAGATCTACATGAACTGCCGGCGGGCTTTCGCTATAGACAGACTCGGATTGCCGACGAGGCCTTACGCCTCGCGCTCGACCTCGCTCACGCACTCGTTCTTGATGGTGCCGACGAGCGACTGCAGCGCATCGACCACATGCGGGCGAATGTCTCCGCCAATGAGCACGAGCATGATGTCGTCGCCCACGGTAAGCTCGCCGCTCGCCAGCCACATGCGCACATAGCCGATACCCGGCATCGTGCGCGTCGCCTCGATAGCGGCCTGCACCTTTTCGGCATCGAAGCCAAACACCATGCCGCCCACCTTGTGGCCTGGCGCCACGCCATCGGTCTCGACTCCGCGCACTTCGGCCTTGGGCGTCGCGCGCACCACGCCGTTGTGTGTCAGGTACATCCCACAATCAGCCGCCGAAACATCGGCCTTGGCTTCGCGCAGCCAAGCATCAACCGAAGGCATCGATTTGCCGTTCTCAAGCATCATTTCTCCTTTTGATTTCCAGGGTAGTCTTTTTGGGACGGGGCCCGGACACTTTATTCCTCGACCGGCGTGAGCACCATGACGGCGCGCGTATTGCTAAATGACAGCGAACGGCAGGTCACAAGCGTTACGACCTTGGTTGCCGAAGCGGCATGATCGGTGGCATCGCTCGCCACGGCAGAGGCACCGTCGAGCATCTCGGACAGATAATTCTTCAGTCCGTCATCGCCCTCAAAGTTGGGCGTGCGCGCCTTGGCATACGTGTCCTCGACCACCTTGGTCGCCAGCGGACGCAGCTTATACGTCGCGTCACGTGTGATGTAGTACACGTAGTCCATGCTGTCGAACGTCGCTTGATCGGTCGTATCCGAAATCACGTTGAACATCGAACCGTCGTTCATGTGATGACCGTAAATCGTGGTCTGCTGATCCACCATGCCCGGCGCGGTGTCGTCGCTATCCAGGAAGATGGCACCCGACGCATTGGCGGTGCCGTCGAACAGCGTGTTGAGGTACTTGGAGTTGTTGTTGGTCTGCACCACGGGGTAGTTGATGTTGGTGCCGGGCGCGTAAATCCAACCCACAACCTCGGGATTTGTCTGGGCAAGCGCATTGAAGTCGATAATTGGCACGCCACTGGCGTCCTTGTCGCTCACATATTGCTTTTCGATTTTTTGATACGACTCGCTCGCCTGCTTGTAGCCAATCTGCGCGTTGATAAAGATAGCGGCCGCAGCAACGATCAGGCCGATGCCAATAATGATGAGCAAGATGGGGATAACGGAGCGGCGCTTTTTGCGCGGCGGCTCGGTGTAATCCGACGGCGCGGCATGCGATGAAGACCGGGGCGGCTTCTTAGCATTGCTATAAGATGAAGGTCGATACGCCGCCGGCGCGTCCTGGCGTCGGTGCGTCGCCGGCGTCACAGGACGCGCCGCGCGCGGCTGCTGAGGAGAGGATGTCCGACCCTGCTGCACCGCATGGGCAGCACCCGGCTTCGACGGATCGGGAATCTGAGAAGCCTTGAATCGTTTTCCCTGATAGTCGGACATGGCTCTCCTTATACTGCGGTGAAACGGCAGGACGCCTAGGCGTCGGCCATCTCCTGCTTCATCTTCTCGATAACCTTGCGGTACTCGGGGTCGCAAGCGCCCAGAATCTGTGTGGCGTAGATGGCGGCATTCTTGGCGCCGTTGATGGCAACGCAGGCCACGGGCACGCCCGAAGGCATCTGCACCATCGACAGCAGCGAATCCATACCGCCCAGGTCACTCGTCTTCATAGGCACGCCGACAACCGGCAGCGGCGTGAAAGCAGCCACGACACCACCCAGGTGAGCGGCCTTGCCGGCGGCGGCGATAATCACTTTGATACCGCGATCGGCAGCAGTCGAAGCCCACTCATGGACCTTCGCCGGCGTGCGGTGTGCGCTCGCAATGACGAGCTCATAGGGCACACCAAGCGCCTCGAACTCGGCGGTGCAGCCTTCCATAACGCCCAGATCGGACTTGGAACCCATGATGATCCCGACAACCGGCTTTTGATCTGCCATAAACAAAGACCTCCTGTTGAGAGCGGTGACGCGGCGGATCCGCGACCCTTAACTACTGAGAGTAGTATAGCTGCTCCCGTCCCTGCGGTCTGCGGGTGCCCCGCGGCGGTCTGGTGTTTTCATCTTCACTCCGGTTGCTTCGCAAAGTCGTTCAGATGAAAACACCAGACCGCCGCGGGGCACCCTCGACCTACCGGGAATTGCCAT
>CABUAL010000156.1 GCA_902489515.1 uncultured Collinsella sp.
CCGGCGAGCACCAGGTGCTCGGCCTTGTCGACGGCCTCCTGGAAGTCCTTGGCGTGGTACATGGCCAGGACCGGGGAGAGCTTCTCGTGGGAGAACTCCTCCTTGGCGGGGTCGGTGGAGGTGACCTCGGCGATCAGGATCTTGGTCTTAGCGGGAACCTCGATACCGGCGAGCTCGGCGATCTTGGCGGCAGCCATGCCGGGGATGCGGTGATCGAGAGCGCCGTTCTTGAACATGGCGGCACGCAGGGCCTCCATCTCGGCACCCTGTTTGACGAAGTAGCAGCCGCGCTTCTGGAACTCGGCCTTGACCTGGTCATAGATGGTGTCGATGACGGTCACGGACTGCTCGGAAGCGCAGATCATGCCGTTGTCGAAGGTCTTGGAGTGGATGATGGAGTTGACGGCGAGCAGCACGTCGGCGGTGTCGTCGATGACGACCGGGGTGTTACCGGCGCCAACGCCCAGGGCGGGCTTGCCCGAGGAGTAGGCGGCCTTGACCATGCCCGGGCCACCGGTGGCGAGGATGATGTCGACGTCGCGCATGACCATGTTGGTCAGCTCGATGGAGGGGACATCGACCCAGCCGATGATGCCCTCGGGGGCGCCGGCCTTGACGGCGGCGTCAAGCACGAGTTTGGCGGCGGCGATGGTGCACTTGGCGGCTGCCGGGTGCGGGGAGATGATGATGGCGTTGCGGGTCTTCAGGCTGATCAGCGTCTTGAAGATCGCGGTGGAGGTGGGGTTGGTCGTCGGGATGACGGCGCCCACGATGCCGATGGGCTCGGCGATCTTGGTGATGCCGTAAGCCTCGTCGCGTTCCAGAACGCCACAGGTCTTGGTGTTCTTGTAAGCGTTGTAGATGTACTCTGCGGCGTAGTGGTTCTTGATGACCTTGTCCTCAAGAACGCCGCGGCCGGTCTCCTCGATGGCCATCTTCGCCAACGGGATACGAGCCTTGTTGGCGGCCATGGCGGCCTCATAGAAGATCTTGTCGACCTGCTCCTGCGTGTACGTAGCAAAAAGCGCCTGGGCCTCTCGCATCTGAGCGAGCTTAGCCTCAAGCGCCTCTACGTTGTCCACAATTGCGGGAGTAGTGTTTTCCGGTGACTTTTTCACCATTTGTGTCTCCTTGCGATCGGAGATTTACCCTACGCCTTGCATGATAGCAAGAAATTATTCGGCGAACGGTCAGATTCCTCTAAAAGGCACACTAAAACGCTTCAATAAACTGAAGCGTTTTAACTAGAACTATCTGCCCGCTGCATCTCCCCGCTTATCCCCGCTTACCGCTTATTGGGGACAGACTTACATGAGTGCTTTCACTCATTTGGGACAGACATCGTTTTGCCATTTTGCCGTTCTGGGCCTGTTATTGCCGCTTATTGGATATAAATAGGTTGCAGGCTCAGCATTTCGCGTTGCTTCTCTCCTTTTAGGTGTTGCCTGAACAGTTTTGAAAGGAGAGATTATGCCCCGATGCGCCCGCCCCGTTTCGATCACCGGCTATTACCACGTCTTTGACCGCGGCAACTCCAAACAGATTATTTTTGAAGATGACTCCGACCGTTATCGTTTCTTATCGGATATCTCGGACAGGTTTGCGCGCCATGAAGTGGCGGTGTTGGCTTGGTGCCTTATGGACAATCACTTCCATTTGATGGTTGATGACCCATTTGACAACCTTTCAAAGGCAATGCAGTGCGCGCTGACGGCATATGCTAAGTATTTCAATGGAAAAACGGGGAGAACGGGACATCTGTTTGACAATCGCTATTCGCGGGTTGCGGTTGAGTCGGACACGCAGGCGGTGCAGCTGCTCGACTATATTCATCTCAATCCCGTGAAGGGTGCGCTTGACTCGCTCGATGCGTACCGCTGGTCAAGCTATAAGGCGTATCAGCTGGGCTATGATCCCTTTGACATCTGTGATGCGGCCCCTATGCTCGATATTGTCGGTGGCTCCCGTTGCTATTGCGAGCATCTCGAGGAAGTTGCCGGGCGCATCTGGTCAATGGAGGTTCTTCCACGCCGGCGGATCCCCGATGAGGAGGCCCTTTCCGTTGCGCGCGAAGTTCTGCCGAGCATAGATCCTGCACTGCTCAAAGCCCTGCCACGCCCCGAACGCGATGCGTGTCTGCTGAGGCTTAGGCGGGCGCATCTCACGGTTAAGCAAATTGCCCGTATCACCGGCATCGGCGCTACAAGCGTGACCAAGGCAACTGCAGGCTGGAAGGATGCTGCGTGAGGCAGGGGCCGGAGCCAGTCAGTGCGTCGCATGCGTGCTTCATGTCTGTCCCCAATGCGTGAAAGCACTCATGTAAGTCTGTCCCCAATGAGTGCAAAAAGGCGCCCTCCGCAGGGGAGGGCGCCTTTGGTAAGTTCTATATGAACGCGAGGTCTTTGACCCGGAGAGTCCGAGGTACTTGTTGGTAAGACCTTATTTAGGAGCGCGCAACCTTGCCGGACTTGAGGCAGGTGGAGCAAACGTTCATCTTGCGACGGTGACCATCGACGACGACGTAGACGCGCTGGATGTTGGGGCGGAACTTACGGTTGGTGACGCGGTGAGAGTGGCTGATGGAGCGACCGGCAACGGGGTGCTTACCGCAAACTTCGCAAACTTTGGACATAACTGACCCTCCTTGGGCGACAAACGAACATGTCGCGTTAACAAACAAGCCTGAACTATAGCACAGAAGC
The DNA here is from genome assembly GCA_902489515.1 of uncultured Collinsella sp. GTDB lineage: Bacteria > Actinomycetota > Coriobacteriia > Coriobacteriales > Coriobacteriaceae > Collinsella. Next base: position 2,703 of record CABUAL010000156.1, read on the forward strand.
AGCTCCCTGTGCGTAATCTACACAGAGATATTCCTCTTTTGGCGATAGTGCTCACGCCACGGCCCTGGACGTAGATCCGATTTGCGTGCAGCAGAGGGGATTATGCCAGCTCGTGCGTGCGTTTTCAAGCTCGTCCCACAAATATATATAGGTTTATTGAGCATTGGGCTCCGTTTACGGATTGCTCTGTATTTATGCTCGCAATTAAGCTCGAGGTTGGCTACACTATTCCTTGACCATTAAAGGGGTACGAGATGCCCACATGGAATTACATAGCTGCCAAAGAGCAGCCCTTCCTGTGGGTGTCTGGTCCGCTTTAAGCGGTCGGGCATCTATTTTTTTGACTGTGTCAGCAGTCAAGACATGTGAGGAAGGAGATCGATGGGCACGACTTCCCCCAAGGCGGTCATCATGGACGAGACCGCCGTCAATCGAGCGATGACCCGCATCGCGCACGAGATTCTCGAGCGCAACGAGGGCTGTGAAGACCTCGCTCTGGTCGGCATCGTCACGCGCGGCGACCTTCTGGCAAAGAAACTCGCCGAGGAGATCAAGGAGATCGAGGGCGTCGACGTTCCGCTCGGCAGCCTCGACATCAGCTTCTACCGCGATGACTACGCTACCAATTTCGCTCCCGCGATCCACGCCACCAACATTCCCTTTAGCGTCGACGGCAAACGCGTCGTGCTGGTGGACGACATCCTGTATACGGGCCGTACCATTCGCGCCGCTCTGGACGCCGTCATGGACCTGGGCCGTCCGAGCCGCATTGAGCTGGCAGTTCTCGTTGACCGCGGCCACCGCGAGCTCCCCATCTCGCCGGACTTTGTCGGCAAGAACGTTCCCTCGTCGCATGAGGAGAACGTGCACCTATATATGAAGGAAGTCGACGGCCACACCGCCGTCGAGATTAACGACGTCGCGCCGGGTTCCCACGTGGGCTCCGCGCCGCTGGGAGGTGAGTAGTACCGTGGCGTTCAACCATAAGCACCTGATCGACATTACCGAGTACTCCGAAGAGGATATCAAGCTCATCCTCGAGACCGCCAAGGCGTTCTCCGAGGTCAACGAGCGTGCCATCAAGAAGGTCCCCACGCTCAAGGGCAAGACCATCGTCAACATGTTCAACGAGCCCTCGACGCGCACCCGCAGCTCCTTCGAGCTCGCCGAGAAGCGTCTTTCGGCCGACAGCCTCAACTTTGGCGGCTCCTCGACCTCCACGGTCAAGGGCGAGAGCCTCGTCGACACCGTCGAGACCCTCAACGCCTACAAGATCGACTGCATCGTCGTGCGCGATAAGCACGCCGGTGCTCCCTACATCGTCACGCAGAACTCGCCCGCGAGCGTCATCTGCGCCGGTGACGGCAAGCACAACCATCCCACGCAGGCCCTGCTCGACCTGTACACTATCTGGGAGCACAAGGGTGACTTCCACGGTCTGAAGGTCGCCGTCGTCGGCGATATCGCGCACTCCCGCGTCTGCGGCTCGCTGATCCCCGCCCTTAAGATCATGGGCTGCGAGACCTACGCCGTCGCCCCCGGCACGCTGCTGCCGCCGGCGCCCGAGGTCCTGGGCTGCGACCACGTGACGAGCGACCTCGATTCCGTCCTGCCCGAGCTGGACGTCGTCTACATGCTGCGCGTGCAGCAGGAGCGTCTCGAGGGTGCCCCGTTCCCGACCATTCGTGAGTACCACAAGCTCTTCGGTCTGACCAAGGACCGCGAGAAGCTCATGAAGCCCGACGCGATTATCTGCCACCCGGGCCCCATCAACCGCGGCGTCGAGTTCGATTCCTATATGGCCGACCACCCGCAACGCTCCGTCATCCTGGAGCAGGTCTACGCCGGTATCTGCGTGCGTATGGCTATCCTGTATCTGCTGCTTGGAGGTGCCGATAATGGCCTTGCTTCTTAAGAATGCCCACGTCGTCGACCCGTCCGTCGAGCTTGACGGTGTCGTTGACGTCCTGATTGACGGCGACAAGATCGCCGAGGTCGGCGAGAATCTCGCCGTCGAGGGAGCCGAGGTCCGCGACCTTTCCGGCAAGTACCTCGTCCCCGGCCTGGTGGATATGCACGTTCACCTTCGCGAGCCCGGCTACGAGGTCAAAGAGGACATCGAGAGCGGTACCCGCGCAGCTGCCAAGGGCGGCTTTA
>CABUAL010000157.1 GCA_902489515.1 uncultured Collinsella sp.
CATGCGCCAGCGCAATGGAGCGGCAGAGCGAAAGACCCAGGCCCACGCTGCGGTGACTGTCAGCCAGACCGTGGTTGGCGGTATAGAACGACTCGAAGATCCGCTCGCGATCCTCGGGTGCGATACCCGGACCATCATCGGCCACCGAGCACGCCACGCGTCCATCGTCGACGCTAATCGAAATCATGATATGCGAGCCCGCGGGCGTATAGGTGATGGCATTGTTCACCAGGTTCACCACGAGCTGTACCATCAGACGCGCGTCGACGTTAACGAGCGCCGGTTCATCGCACGCCACCACCTTAAGGTCGTGCTCGCGCACGGCCGGACTTACGTGGCGCAGCGCCTCCTCGACGATATCGTCCATGAGCTCGAGTGTGGTCGACAGGCGCATACCGCCACCCTCGAGCTTGGTGATGGCGAGCAAATTCTCGACGGTAGCGTTGAGCCACTGCGCATCCGAGCGAATGGACAGCAGCATGCCGCGGCGCGTCTGGGCGTCGAGCTCGGCGGTGCCGGTCGAGCCCTGATCGAGCAGGACATCGGCATTGCCCGAAATACTGGTGAGCGGCGTGCGCAGATCATGTGAGATGGAGCGCAGCAGGTTGGCGCGCAGCTGCTCATTTTTGGCAAGCACCGCCGCCTCCTCGCGCGCCTCCATGGCGCGGGCGCGATCGAGCGCCAGCTCGCCTTCGCTCACGATGGCATCGGCCAGCATCCGCTCCTCGTGCGTCAGCACGTCGGGCGCGGCAACGATAGCCAGCACGCCCACCACCGAGGCGGGGTTGCCCGAGTGCACGAAGCCGTCGCCTGTGCGAACCGTCAGGTAGATGCCATAAAACGCCGAGCCGCCATAGGTGGCATCGAGCGGCGTTCCCACATAGGCGGACGCCGAGAGCCGCGGCGGCATCTGCGGCGCCAGCTCGTGCACCGGCGCGGCATCTCCCACGGCCGTGTATGTCGCACGCGGCAGCAGGTCATCGCCCTCGGCGTCGGCGCTGTACCACACGACCGGACAGCCCGAAAGACGCGCCAGCTGCGTTGCCATAGCATGGACAATCTGCTGCTGATCGGCGCACCGCTGCAGCATGCGGTTGGTCTCGAGCACCATATGCGTGCGACGGTCGCTGGCGGCAGCCTGCGCCAAGGCCCGGCGCAGGGCTAACGCAATCGAGCTCGATACAAGCGAGACCACAAACATGATGAAGAACATGCCGGGATAGCCGCGGTCGATAAGCGACAGTGAGTAGCGCGGGTCGACAAACAAGAAGTTGTAGAGCGCCACGGCGGCAGCCGAGCTCAGCAAGCAATACAGGCGACTCCAGGTAAAGAATGCGCACAGCTGCACGGCGAACACATAGACAATCATGATGCTCGGCGCGAGACCCGGATGGTCGAGCAGCGCGCCCACAATCGTCGCCGCGACCAACAGCCCCACCGACACGCAGGCGTCATACAGAGGAGTGCGGCGCGTCAGCGTTGTGCGCCGCCACCAAAAGCTATCGGCAATATCGCCGTCCGTACGGACGTCCATCAGCGCCCCGCCCCTCTCTCAAAAACAAAAACCACCACAAAGGGGACAGGCACCTTTGTGGTGGTTTCCCTTGTGGTGGTTCCAAGTGTAAAGCCTTTGCAACCTGCGGTCGTTAGACAAACAGCACGTGCGCGAGCAGCGCGCACACGCACGCCGCGACAAGCACCGTCACCACGATCGAAATCACGCGGTCGGCCATGTCCATGTTGGCCCGATTTGTAAAGAACCGATCTTCGGCGGCGTCGACGCGCGCCTCACGCACCAGCTCGGTCGCAAAATCGCAACCGTCAAGCACCTTTGCATCCATGGTTTCCTCCCAGGACTCAATCCCCGTCAATACAAACCCGCCCGTTCGCAGGCAAACCTCAAGCGTCGACTACGGCCGCTCGTTGGGGGCCAGGCGCTGCATCTTGTTCACGGCCTTGAACTTGGTGAACAGCGGCACGTACTCAAAGCTCACGTTGGAGTTCTCCAGGCCGTACCAGCGCGCGGGCGTGCCGGCGGCGCGGCGGATGATGTACTTGAGCGTGATGGCCGTGCGCTCGCTGGGCTCCACGTCGCTCTCGGGCGCCAGCAGCTTGCGGATCATGACGAACTTGAACGTACCGATGTTGCCCGGATCCTTGTAGACCGAGTAGTCGTGCTTTTGCGCGGGCAGCTCGCCGGTGGCGGCAAGGTCCTGAACGACCTGGCGCAGGTAGGCATTGACGCGCTGGTTGACCTTATAGCCCAGGTACAGATGCACGCGGAAGACGTAGTCGGTGTCGAATGTCTCAACCGAGTAGGCAAACGTATACGGCTCGTCCATGGTCTCGACATTCACGAACCACCAGGCGCGAGCGCGCTTGGGATGCTTGTCCAAGATCGAGTAGACGATATCACGGTCGATGTAATCGGTATGGGTGTCCTTGGTCAGGTACACGATGTTGTCGCTCATGCGCTCATAGCGATCGTCGTCGCGCAGGCGCTTGAGCTGCGGCAGGTAGCTGCGCAGCGGCAGCAGCGTAAACTGGCGCTGCTCGACCGCCGTGCCGTTGTACCAGCACACCATAATGCCCATGATGAGTGCAGCCATGAGGATGGTGAAGTAGCCGCCGTGGAAGAACTTGGTGAGCGAGCTCACGAAGAAGAAGCCTTCGAGCAAAAGGAAGAAGGCCGCGAAGATCCACGGAGCAACCTTGAGCTTGCGCTCCTCGTGCAGGTAGAAGAAGAGCAGCAGCGTGGTGCACATCATAGTCAGCGTAATGGCAAGGCCGTAGGCGGCTTCCATATGCGCCGAGTTCTGGAACAGCAGCACCACGATGACGCAGCCCACGAGCATGACGTTGTTGACCATGGGGATGTAGAGCTGGCCCTTGGTCTCGGCAGGGTAGAAGACCTGCATGTGCGGCATAAGGTCCAGACGGCTGGCCTCGGACACCAGCGAGAATGCGCCGGTGATGAGCGCCTGCGAGGCGATGATGGCCGCAACGGTGGAAAGGCCGACGGCAAACGGGCGCAGGCCCGGGGCGAGCATCTGGTAGAACGGGTTGAGGTCGGCAATGCCCATGAGCTCGGGGTTGGCAGCGTTGTTCATAAGCCAAGCGCCCTGGCCCATATAGGAAAGCAGCAGGCAGCACTTAACGAACGGCCAGGTGGCGTAGATGTTGCCGCGGCCGACGTGGCCCATGTCGGAGTAGAGCGCCTCGGCACCGGTGGTGGCGAGGAAGCAGCTGCCCAGAATCATGATACCCGCGTGGTTGTTGGGGCTCAGCAAAAAGGCGATGCCACGCACCGGGTTGAGGCACAGCAGCACGGCGGGGTGCTGGAATACAAAAAACAGACCCGTGCCGCCCAGGAACAGGAACCACAGCGTCATGATGGGGCCAAAGGCGTGACCGATCTTGGCCGTACCGATGCGTTGCACCAAAAAGAGCGCGATGATGATGGCGAGCGTAATGGCGACGACGCGGCCCTGGTCATCGCCCAGCACGGCATGGACCGCCGGGATGGTGCGCAGGCCCTCGATGGCCGTGGTAACGGTAACGGCCGGCGTCAGGATGCCGTCGGCGAGCAGCGCGGCGCCACCCAGCATGGCGGGGATGATGAGCCATTTACCGCAGCGCTTAACCAGGCTGTACAGGGCAAAGATGCCGCCCTCACCATGGTTATCGGCGCGCAGCGAGATGAGCACATACTTGATGGTGGTCAGCAGCGTGACCGTCCACACGACAAGGGAGAGCGCGCCAAGCACGAACTCCTCCGTCACGCTCCCGATGCCGCCGTTGCCGGCAACGAGCGCCTTGGTTACATACATAGGGCTGGTGCCGATATCGCCGTACACCACGCCCAGCGTGACGAGCATCGCCGAGATGCTCACAGGAATCGCAGCGTGCGAGGCTGCCTCCTTGGCCTTTTGTTCCATAAGCCGGTTTCCTCCCAACTTTAACGTTCGAGGGGATTATAGGTAATCGGCCCATGTTTTAATGCACTGTTTTCCCAGCTAGATAAACATTTATACGGCCTTTAGGCCACCACGGCGATATGGAATGTGCCAAAGGGACTGTCCCTTTGGCACATCGCCGCATTCGTTACTTGCCGAGCCAGTTTTTGAACCACCACTCCATGGAACGGCTCATCTCGGCCATAAAGGGGCTCGTGTGCTTGCGGGTGTAGATATCCACCACGCGCTCGCCTACCTCGCGGGCATGCGGACGGAACATCGCGTCCATCTCGGCCACCTGCGCGTCCATGGTCGCAGCATCGGCGCGGCAGTAGCGCTCCTCGTGCACCAGGTTCACCACGGGATGCGCAATAGCCGGGCGCTCCTTACGGGGCGTGCCGATGATGAGCATCGACAGCGGCATGGTATAGGGCGGCAGATCGAGCAGCTCGGCCACTTCCTCGGCATTCTCGACGATGTCGCCGATATAGCAGCTCCCCAGGCCCAGGGCCTCGGCGGCAACCACGGCGTTTTGGGCGGCGATCACGGCGTCCTGGGCCGCGATGGCAAAGTCGCCCAAACCCGGCGCGCGGCGGGGCGCCTTGCCCGTGCGCTCGACAAACTCGGGCTCAAAGCAGCCCACGTGCTCAAACAGATCGATCCACTTGGCATAATCGACCACAAATATTAGTGCCCAGGGCGCCTTGGCAATCATGGGTTGATGGTCGCACAGGTCGGCCAGGCGGTCCAGCGTAGCCTGCTCGCGGATGCTCACGATGGAATACATCATCATGGCGCCCGCCGACGGTGCGCGACTCGCCGCATGCAAGATCGCCGCCCGCTGCTCGTCGGTCACCGCTA
>CABUAL010000158.1 GCA_902489515.1 uncultured Collinsella sp.
TTTACCGCGGGCGCCCGCGTGGTCGCCGTGTACAATGCGCCGCTCAACGGCGCGTGCAACCACGGCATCGCGAAGGGCAACCCCAACGAGGTCTACCTGCGCTACCCGCGCTCTCCCTTTGCCGACCAGTCCGGCGATGCCGGCTTCACCCGCACGCCGAGCGACGATGCGTGCGCCTACACCTGGGATCTCGCGCTCACCAAGCGCGGCAGCGACGGCGACAAGCCGCTTGCCGGGGCGGTCCTGAGCATCGCCGACGACCGCGGTCGCACACTGGCGGCCGACGGCACGTGGGATGCGGAGGGCAAGGCCACCGTCACCACGGGCGAGGACGGCCGCGTGACCGTCTCGGGCGTGGATTCGGGCACGCATCGTCGCTCGGCGTGCGGGTGAAGGCTCAAGGCACCCAAGGGCTATACCGCCTTTGAGGGCACGCGCTCCGTGACGGTCAAGGCCGAGGGCCTGGACGTCGACCAGGTGGCCGCCGCCAAGCCCAAGCTCACCATCACGGCCGAGTCGCCCCTGCGCGCCGACAGCGCGGACGGGTCGACGGGCAGCCTAGAGGCGTCGCTCATCAACACGCCCACCGGCACACCCCCTAGCATTACCACCGGAGGCTTTATGCCCTCGACTGGCGATATGGCAATGTACGCCGCGGCCGCCGCAGCGGTCGCCGGAGCCGCGCTCATCGTGGTCGCGCTCCTGGTCAAGCGGGGAGGTGGCAGCCATAAAGAGTAGCTGGCAGCCCCACAGAGAGCGGGGCGAGACGTAGCGAAGTAGATGCTAAGACACAGACAGATGATGACCGATCAAATGAGAATCAAACGGAAAACGGAGGAAAAGAAGATGAGCATGAGCAAGAACATCGCACGCCTGGCAGTAACCGCCGGCCTCACAGCAGCGCTGAGCTTCGGCGGGGTTATGGCTCCGGTCACGATGGCGTTTGCCGCGGAGGCGAACGGCTCGGTTACTATCAATAACGTTGCCGGTAACGCCACCGAGTTCAAGGGCTATCAGATTTTCAATGCTGATGTTGACAACGATGGAAACGTCAGCAACATTACGTGGGCAAGCACTGAGGTGCAGGATGCTGTCGGGAAAGTTGTCAATGCGGACAAGTCCTATACGGGAAAGACCGCCCAGGATGCTGCGGACTGGATCGCGAAAAAAGTGGGCGATGAGGGCAGCAGCGTGGCATTTAATTCAACTGCATATAAGATTGCTGCTGCCGTAGATGGCCTTACTGCCGAAAAGACAACGGCTAATGGTGCTGCCTCCGGTCTCGCGCACGGTTACTGGCTCTTTGTGACCAAAGCCGACACCATTAATGAGGGCGAGGCGGGTACGTCCCCCATCTTCACTGTCGTGGGAAGCACTCCCGTTAAGGTCAGCGAGAAAACCGGCATCCCTACCGTTGAGAAGAAAATCGTGAGCGATGCTGATGACGCAGAGCACGATGCCGCCGATTCCCGGATTGGCCAGGACGTGACGTACAACCTTTACGGCTCCGTCGCCGAGAACTTCGACAAGTACGAAACGTATTTCTATCAGTTCTCCGATCAGATCTCCAAGGGTCTGACGCTGCAGGACGGTGCTGAGGTATACCTGTATGCGAACAAGAAAGACGCGAAGGACGATCTCGCCCGCACGAAGGGTACGAAAATTACTGATAATTTTGTGAAGAAGGCGTCCGCCGAGGCTGACGCCGATGGCAACAAAACAACGACTTGGACCTGCGGTGACCTGAAAAAGGTCGATGGCGTCACTAAGGACTCCTGCATCGTCGTCTCCTATAAGGCAAAGATTAACAGCGAGGCTACCGTTGGAGACAATGCGGGTAACACCAACACTGTCAAACTTGAGTATTCAAACAATCCAATGACCAACGACTACGGCACGACGGTGCCCGATGAGGTCAAGACCTACACCTATGGCCTTAAACTGAATAAGGTTGACCTTGGCACCGAGAACGCACTCCCGAAAGCAAAATTTACCATCAAGGTGAAGACGGCGGCGGATTCAAGCCTAATGGGGAAATACGTTCAGTCCGATGGAACTCTTGGAGATGATGCGTATAAGTTCACGACTGGCGACGATGGCGCCTTTGCTGTCACGGGCCTCGGTGCGGGAACCTATACGGTAGAGGAGACTGACGCTCCCGAAAACTACGATAAGGTCGCACCTTTCGATTTCACGATTAAGTCGAAGAGTGAAAGTGGAACTTCGGGTGAAAGCTCGGACGCAGAAAAGTACGTACTAAGCGCTTCGAGTAATCAGGTTATCATCGGCACGCCGAATAACAAGAAGGGCGACAACAAGCTCGAGGCCGAGGCTGACACTGCCACAAATAACGATGGCACCTTCAACATCACCGTTGGCGATACCAAGCATGTCGGCCTCCCGCTGACCGGTCTCAACGGCGTGACGTTCACTTGGATCGCTGGTGGCGCGGTGCTGTGCATCGGCGTGGCGCACCTCATCCGCAGCCGTAAGCAGGCTGAGGAGTCTGAACAGGAGTAACGCTCGCTCACCCATCCCTTTGGCAGGTGGGATGCGATGGCCATGAGACTTGCGGACACTTTTCTCGTCCATCCACGTTCTTGCTTTGCCATTCTCTTTTCGGGGCATCGTTATTTGTGGCAGTGTCAGCCTCGGCCTCCGCAGTCAGCCTCCGCCGTCCGATGCGGGCGCGTTCGTCATCGCGTTTCTTGAATCGTATGAGGTTCGGTTTAAGGTCCGCAGGCGCACGCGCGGTGCGGACGGTAGAAGGCATTTGCGCCGCAACAAGCGCAAATAAGAATGCCCGGGGTTCGGAGCCCGGGCATTTAACAACGTCGGAAACTGGTCGCCCGCGCTCCTAAGTACTTACGCGGGATGCGTCGTTTCCTATTGACATTGTATCCCGAATCGCCCCGCCGATCCGGGACATTTCGAAAACTCAAATGCGGGCCCATACTCGCGTTGCGCAATGCTGACAGGCTGCGTTGTCCGGCGAGGAAGCTCGCTAATCGGCTATTATTTGTTTAGACAACTTGAGTTGTAGGGGAGTGACCGGCGATGGTGCAGGGCGCCAAACACATGAAGAGCAATAACGCCGCGGCCAACGGCGGCTCAAGCCCCCAGCCCAAACCTCAACCAAAACCTAAGCGTCGTCGCAAGCGACTGCCGCGCTGGGCCGACCGGCTCATTACCATCGTCATCATCCTTATTGGCGTGGGCCTTATGACCTGGCCGTGGATCCTGGACCGGCTCGAGGCCTCGGGCGTGTTCAACCAGATCAGCACCGTGTCCAGCACCGTGGACGCGCTGTCTGCCGAGGAGCGCGAGCGCATCCTGCTGCAGGCGCGCTCCTTTAACGAGCAACTGGCGGGCGAGGCCACCGAACTCCCCGCCGACCAGATCGAGCCCTACGATCAGCAGCTTATCTTTGACCGCGACCCCATGATGAGCTGGGTCGAGATCCCCTCCATCGACGTGAGCATGCCCATCTACCACGGCACGAGCGAGGAAGTCCTCATGGCGGGCGTCGGCCACCTGGAGGGCACGAGCCTGCCGGTGGGCGGTACCTCGACGCATTGCGTGCTCACCGCGCACTCGGGCATGCGCAACCTGAGCATGTTCGACGACATCCACTCGCTGGAGCCCGGCGACCTGGTGCTGCTGCACACCATGAACAAGACGCTCGCCTACAAGATGGTGGACTCCGAGGTGGTGCTGCCCGAGGAGATGGAGTCGCTGACCATCGAGCCCGGCGCCGACAAGGTGACGCTCGTCACCTGCACGCCCTACGGCGTGAACGACCATCGCCTGCTGGTGCATTGCGTGCGCACCAAGTACAGCAAGAAGGACGTCGACAAGCAAAAGTCGCTGGCCGGCCGCCACTGGGGCAAGCGCGAGTTTGCCGTGCTCATCGTGGTCGTAGCCATTGTGTTGTTGCTGCTGGACATCGTGGTCCACGCGGTCCGCAAGCGCCGCAAGGCCAAGGCCTCGGCATAAGATATCGTTCGGAACCGCCACAATGGGGACAGGCACCTTTGTGGTGGCCGGGGCTTCCAAACCATCACAACATTCGATGAAAATCGCGATTTTGACGAAAAACATCGAATGTTGTGATGGTTTTCGTTGTGGGCGAGACGGTTTTCGCTATGGACGGTGCGGTTTCGCTGCAGAACCGCCGGACCACGCCCTGCCAACCGCCGTCCTCGTTACGTTTTCGCTGCATTTGGGTAAAGCGCCTGCTCCAAGCCGGCGTTGCCTTGTATACTAGAGCGGTTTAACTGTTATGCGGAAGGGAGCGCCTATGGCACTCAGCGAGAAAGACGTGCGCGGCATCGCCGAGTACGCAAAGATCGCACTGACCGATGACGAGCTCACCCAGATGACGTCCTACATGAACGACGCCGTCCAGATGCTCGAGCCCGTCTTGCAATATGACTTGCCCGACGTGGAGCCCACGTTCCATCCCATCGGAAGCCTGTCCAACGTGATGGGCGATGACCTGCGCGAGCCCGAGCGCGACCTACCGCTCGACGTCGCGCTCGAAAACGCCGGCAGCGTGCGCGATCGCTACTTCCGCGTGCCGTCCATTTTGGGAGAGGGGGAGAGCGAGTAATGGCGCAGAGCTTCGATTCCCTTACCGCCGCTCAGATCGCCGCGGGCGTTGCCGCCGGCGACTTTACCGCTACCGAGGTGGCCCAGGCCTCCCTTGCTGCCATCGAGGCGCGCGAGGGCGGGGTCCAGGCATTCCTGCAGGTGGCGCCCGAGCTTGCGCTCGAGGCCGCCGCGCGCGTGGATGCCGACCGTGCC
>CABUAL010000159.1 GCA_902489515.1 uncultured Collinsella sp.
GCGGTAAACGACACGTCGTGCATAAGCGGCTTGTCGGGCGAATAACCAAAGCGCACGTGCTCAAAGGAGACGCTACCCTCAACGCGACCCGGCAGCTTGGCGGCCTCGTCCGGCAGCGGATCGGCCTCCATCTCGGGCTCATCGAGCAGGTCGAACACGCGCTCCGCACTCGCCAACGCGCTCTGCAGCGAGTTGAAGGTAAACGACAGCTGCGTCATGGGTTCGGACGCCTCGTAGATAAACTGGAAGAACGCCTGGAACACGCCGACGGTCATGTGACCGGCAACCAGCATGCTGCAGCCCACCAGCGCGATCACGATCTGCGCCAAACGGCCGATAAAGCGCACCGCAGGGCCGACGGCGTTGATCATAAAGTCGGCCTTGGCACTCACGCGTGCCAGCTCGCCCGAGGCCTGGTGCACCTCGGCAGAACTTTGGCGTTCGCGGTTAAACGCGCGGATCACCAGACGGCCCGAATAGCCTTCCTCGACCGCACTCGTAATCTTGGACACCCACTCCTGGCGCTCGCCCGTCACATCGTGTGTGCGGCGCGAGACGACCTTCGTCACCAGCAGCGACAGTGCCGTAAAGAACAGAAAGACGAGCGTAAGCTGCACGCTGAACACGAACATCACGCTCACAGCACCAACAACCGTGCCGATCGACACGAGCAGCTGCAGCAATCCGCGCTGCATGCTCTCGGACATCTTGTCCAGGTCGTTGGTCGCGCGGCTGACGACCTCGCCGGGACGATGCGCGTCAAAATAGGCGAGCGGCAGACGGTTGAGCTTTTGCGCGATGCGGTTGCGCAGGCGCAGATTGAGACGCTCAGCGACGCTCGACATCAAAAAGCTCTGGAGCGCATAGAACGAGGCAGCGGCAGTCCAGATCATAAAGTAGACGAAAATGGTCTTGCCGCAGTTCTCCCAGGTGATGCTGAAAGTGGTGTCGTTGGCAAACGCCACCTGAATGTGGCCCCACAGCTCATCGATCACGCGGGCGCTATATGCCGGCGCGGCGGTGTTAAAGATGACATAGAACACAATGCTCGCGAACACGATATAGAAGCGCCAATGGTCGCCGGCAGCCTCACTCCACAGGCGGCGCACCGTCGCCCAGGTATCCCGAGGCGTCTCGTCCTCGTCTTCGTCGTCCACGTCGCGCATACGCTCTGCCTCGGCGCGGGCGCGCTCGTCCTCGGCACGTTCGTTTTCCTCGTAGAGCGCTTGGCGGCGAGCCTCGCGCTCCGCCGCCTTGGCGGCTTCGTCCAGGTCGGGCGCGACGCCCGTCTCCTCGACTGTCTCTACAACCGCAGCGCCATCGACGATGCCCTGCTTCTTGAGCTCCTCGGTCATGCTACTCACCTCCCTTCATCTGCGATTCCGCGATTGCGCGGTACACCTCGCAGGTTTCCATGAGCTCGTCGTGCGTGCCTAGGCCCACGATCTCGCCGTCTTTGAGCACCACGATCTGATCGGCATGCAAAATAGTCGAGATGCGCTGGGCGATGATGAGCACCGCGGCATCGCACGTCTCGTCCTGCAGCGCATGGCGCAGTGCCGCATCGGTCTTAAAGTCCAGGGCCGAAAAACTGTCGTCGAAGATATATAGATCGGCATGCTTCATGAGTGCGCGGGCAATCGCCAGGCGCTGGCGCTGACCACCCGAGAAGTTCGTGCCGCCCTGGGCCACCGGCGTATCGAGCCCCTGGGGCTGGTCGAGCACAAAGGTGCTCTGGGCAACCTCCAGCGCATGGAGCATGTCAGCCTCAGTCGCGTCTTCGTTGCCAAAGCGCAGGTTGCTCGCCACCGTACCCGAGAACAGCCATGCCTTCTGCGGCACATAGGCGATACGCCCGCGGATGTCGTCTTGCGAAAGGTCGCGCAGATCGATGCCATTCAGGCGAATGGCGCCCTTCGTGGCATCGTGGAAGCGAAGCAAGAGCTTGGCCACCGTCGACTTGCCCGAACCCGTCGAGCCTACAATCGCCGTGGTCTGGCTACGGCGACAGGCAAAGCTCAGGTCGCACAGGGTATCCTCGTCGGCATCGTCAAAACGGAACGACATGTGGTCGAACACGGCCACCGCGTCGGCACCGTCAACAGACTCCGCCGCGCACGTGTCCAGCGTGCGCTTGCCGTCCACGATGCTCGGCTCAATCTCCAACACCTGCTGCGCACGGTTCAGGCATGCGGCGGCGCGTGGGAGCGTCAGAATCACCATCTGCGCCGTCATCACAAAGAACAGGATCAGGATCGCGTACTCCAGCACGGCCGAGATGCTACCGATTTGCATGGCGTGGACGCCCACGCGGTTGCCGCCCACCCACAGCACCGCCACCTCGGCGATATTCATCAAAAAGAAGCTGGAGCTGTCGAGACCCACAAACAGGTGGTTGACCTTGATGGCATTGGCCGCGTAATCGCTAAACACCTCGTCCAGGCGATGCTCCTCGTGGCGCTCCTTGTTAAATGCGCGGATGACGCGCACGCCCACGATGTTCTCGCGCAGCACCACGTTCATGCGGTCGATAAAGCTCTGCAGGCGCATAAAGATCGGCGCGGCGTTGGCAACGGTAAAGACCGCCGCCACCAGCACGATCGCAACCACCACGCCCAGCAGCGTACCCATGGCGGGATCGATGAACCAAGCAAAAATGATGCCTGCCACGGCCAAGAACGGCACCGGCAGCACCAGCTGAATCGTCTGAAGGACAGCTTGCTGAATCACGTTGATGTCGTTGAGCGAGCGCGTGATCATCGAACCCGTGCCAAAGCGCTCAAAGTCGCTGGCGGACAGCTCGAGCGACTTGTCGTACACGGCATTGCGGATATCGCAGGCCACGTTGGCGGCCAGGCGCGCCGAAAGATAGCAGCCCAGCACCGTGCCGCCGCTGGCCATGCCGGTCGCGATAAGCATGTACAGGCCGTTGCGTAATATATAGTCGACATCACCCGTGGTAATACCGGTGTTGACCATGTTCGCCAGCATCGTGGGAACCAACAGCGTACCGACGTTATCTATCAGCACCGCAAACAGCGTCACCGCAATCAGACCGCGGTACGGCCTCATAAACCTCATTAAGAGTCGCATGCGTCCCCCTCGCCCTTATCGTCAGTCTCGTTCTCGGCGGCCACTTGCCGTTTAAATGCCTCGCACTCTTCGTTAAGAACATGGGAGAACTTACCGACCAAGCGCATGATCTCGCACTGTTCCCACGGCTCGAGCGCCTCGAATGCCTGTTGCTCGGCTTTTTGCGCCGGCAACGCGTAGCGCTTGGCAAACCGCACGCCTTCTTCGGTCAGTCGTACAACCTTGTTTTTACGACTGCCCTCGGCAAACTCCAACGTCGCAAGCCCTCGCGCCCTAAGCGTTTTAATCGCCGAATTGATGGTCTGTTTGCTGTAGAACCATTCACTCGTCAGCCGACTCACGGCAACGCTTCCGCCCGCTGCACTCGTGTCGACGAGCATCCAGTAGGCGCAGTCCGAAAGGCCGCAGGCGCGCGAGAACTCCGAATAGATATGGTCGAGTCCATTGAGCAACCGATCGAAGTCGACCAGCGTAACCGCACTATTCACCTATCCCACCATTCAATTGTCCGATTTTTGACCAATTATGTGTCTCTAGATTAGTCCGAGTTTTGACTATCGTCAACAGGCTCTCCGCAAATGCGTGCATTTTTATGGCCTATCGGCAGAAAAAGACCGCCGGCGCGGGGGCGGCGCCAGCGGTCACGTGAAAATCGGGTTTTATTGCCTGTTAAGCGGCGACGGCCTCATAGACCGTAGCGCCCGAGAAGCTGTCATGCAGGCTCTTGCCGGCAATCCACGGCAGCTCGACGACCTCGCAGACCGTGTTGACCAACTCAGAACAGTCAGTAAAGTGGCCCTTGTCGTTGAGGGCCTCGCAATCCTGAACACGCCAATAGCCATCGGTGTGCGTGATGTAGTACTCGTGATCGTTGATCGACACGAAAGCGCGCGTCTTGGAACGCAGCAGCTTCAGAAATCCTTCGAAATCGGTCTCGACGACATCTCCAGCCTGGAACATGATGTTACCTCCTGGCCCGGCGCCACCACGGCGCATTGATAAACGTTGGTACTCCTTTAGTAAAACCCTTATCAGAGGTTATGCGTTCGTCATTTAGGCAAGTGGTAAAAAACCGCAGGGTAGACGGGATAAAACGTTTAACCATCCCATTTGTTTGTCACATTCTGAAGGTACTTTTATGCAAACCTACTTTCCCAATTGGAATCTATCCTTTTGGCCGGGCAATTGACCGTCTATCGTTTGAGCCCGACGGGTATGAACGGGGCATCTGCAACGCCACCGCAAGGAGACACCATGGAGACTATCGAAGCACTCATTCACCGCCGCAGCTGCCGCAACTACAGCGATCGTCCCGTCGAGGCCGAAAAGCTTGCACGTATTATCGAAGCCGGCCAATATGCACCGAGCGGCATGGGCCGCCAGCCGGTGACGTTTGTCGCCGTCACCGAGCCCGCGACCGTCGAGCGTCTCTCGCAGCTCAACGCGCAAGTCATGGGCAGCAACAGCGACCCCTTCTATGGCGCCAAGACCGTTGTGGTGGTGCTGGTTGACCGCAGCGTGCCCACACATCTGGAAGACGGCTCGCTCGCCATGGGCAACCTGCTCAACGCTGCCTATGCGCTGGGCGTTGATTCGTGCTGGATTCATCGCGCCCACGAGGTTTTCGATTCGCCCGAGGGCCTGGAGCTACTGGCCAGTTGGGGTCTACCCGCCGACGGCAGCCTGCGCGGAGAGGGCG
>CABUAL010000160.1 GCA_902489515.1 uncultured Collinsella sp.
AATTGTTCGGAAATCTGACATGTCAGATTACCGCCGATCTGGGTTTTGCGCAGCTCGATCTTTCACGCGGGGTACGCCAGGGAGCCGGCGAGGTTGTCTACGGTGCCGGTAAAACCGCCGAGCAGATTGGCGCCATTATCGAGGCGCTGCGCGATGCCGGCCAGGAGCGCATCCTGGTCACGCGCCTGGACAGCGAAAAAGCGGCCCGTACCTCGGAGCTCCTCGACAACGGCATCGACCTGGGATATGTCCCGGACGCACAGCTCGCCCTCGTGGGCGGCAAGCCCTCCCCTACCGGCAACGGACGCATCGTCGTCGCCTGCGCCGGCACGAGCGACCTGCCCGTCGCCGAAGAGGCGGCACTGACGGCCGAGTTCTATGGCAACGAGGTCGACCGCCTCTACGACGTAGGTGTTGCCGGCCTGCACCGCCTGCTCGCGCATGCCGAGGAACTTGCACAGGCGCAGGTGGTCATCGCCATCGCCGGCATGGAGGGCGCGTTGGCGAGCGTTGTCGGCGGCCTGGTGAGCTGTCCGGTCATCGCCGTTCCCACCAGCGTGGGCTACGGCGCAAGTTTTGGTGGCATGGCCGCACTGCTCGCCATGCTCAACTCCTGCGCCAGCGGCGTTTCGGTCGTCAATATCGACAACGGCTTTGGTGCCGCCTACCAGGCAAGTCTTATCAATCATCTGAGCGCCGGCACACCCTGCGCCCGTTAAGGAGCATTCCATGTCCAACCATCAGCACACGCTTATTATCGACGGCACCTCGGGCATCAGCGGCGATATGACCGTCGCGGCCCTGCTCGACCTGGGCGCCAGCGAGGAGCATCTGCGCGAGCAGCTCGCCACGCTTCCGGTCGACGGCTTTGAGATTGCCGTGACGCGCGTGAACAAGCACGGCATCGACGCCTGCGACTTCGATGTTCAGCTTGCGGCCGAGCTGGAGAATCATGACCACGACATGGCTTGGCTCTACGGCAACGAGGCAACTGCTGAGCACACGCACGAGCACGAGCACCACCATCATGACCACGACGAGCACAGTCACTGCCACGAACATGATCATGAGGCCCACGGCCATGACCACGAGGGCCATCATCACGCCCACCACCATCACCACCGTTCTTTGGCGGACGTCACCGCTATCATCGACGGCTCGCAGCTAAGCGATGGCGCCAAGCGTCGCGCTCTCGCCATTTTTTCCGCACTCGCTGCCGCCGAGGCCAAGGCCCACGGCAAAACGCCCGACACTGTCCTGTTCCACGAGGTGGGCGCCGTCGACTCCATCGTCGACGTCTGTTCTGTCGCCATCTGCCTCGACGACCTGGGCATTGAGGATATCGTGGTCGAGTCGCTCTCCGAGGGCCACGGAACCATCCGCTGCGCCCACGGCCTCATGCCCATTCCCGTCCCCGCTGTCGTTAACCTGTGCCAGGCGGGCAATATCGCCCTCACGCCCGCACCGGTCGCCGGCGAGCTCGTGACGCCCACGGGCGCCGCCATCGTCACCGCGCTGCGTACGTCCGACCAACTGCCCTCACGCTACCACATCGAAGCTGTCGGCTACGGCGCCGGCAAGCGCCCCTACGAGGGTTGCTCCGGCACGCTCCGTTGTCTGCTCGTTCACGTGGATGCATAGCCATGGATGCCCGCAAAGAAAAAAGCCGCGCTGCCATCGTTGCGGCGTTCTCCGAGCTGCTACGCGAAGAGGACTACGGCAAGATTACCGTCGGCGACATCATCGCGCGCGCTCACGTAGGCCGCGCGACATTCTACGGCCTCTTTAAGAGCAAAGACGACCTACTGTCCGAGCTCGTGAGCGACATCTGCACCCACGCCCTCGACGACGATGGCACACCACTCGACGACCCACTCGTGCAGGTCGAGCACATTCTCAACAACCTCTGGGAGCGTCGCCAGGGCGTTCGAGCCCTCGTAGCCGGCGCCGGCTCCCGCGTCTTCGCCGACAGCCTACGCAAGACCATCATGTCACGAGCAGCCGAAACCGTCCCCGTCGACCCCGCAGGCCCCGCCGGCACCATGGACCGCAGCTTCCTACTACACCACATAGCCTCAAGCTTCGTAGGAATGGTCCAATGGTGGGCCTGGCACAACTTCCAAGCAGATAAGGCCGAAGTAGCCAAAGACTACCTATCAGCCATAAAACCCCTCTTCAACTAAGTAAGAGGCTCAACCTAAAGCATCGCCCCAACCCAGGCCGCCACGCATCCCAAAGTGCCACTCGCGCTTCAATGCCCCCCAACAGCAACAAGCCCCTCCCATCCAAATTCAGATATATATGTTGGGTTGCTTGTACGAACGCAACAAAGACCCCGCAGCCGTCCGCATGGGGTAACTTCCCAGCGCACTCCGCAGGACGCAAAAAGGCTCGCCGCACAAAGTGCGCAGCGAGCCTTTTTGCATGTCCGAGGACGCGCTGGGAAGTTACCCCATGCGGACGGCGAACAACTATGTAGTCTTGGACTAGAACATGCCCAAGAAACCATGCACAAACAGTGCGGCCAGAGCGGCACCGACAAACGGAGCAATGCCAGGAACGAGCAGGCCGTACTTCCAGTTGTTGTCGGCCTTGTTCTTGATCGGCAGCACCTGATAGGCCATACGAGGACCAAGGTCACGAGCCTGGTTCATGGCGAAGCCGGTGATGCCGCCCATGCCCATGCCAACGGCCCAAACGATCAGGCCGACGCAGATAGCGAGCATCAGAACGTTCTCACCAGCGCGGCTAGCGGCAGCAAGGATGGCGCTGATGAACACAAAGGTGCAGATAGCCTCGCAGAAGAAGTTACGGGCATAGTTCGTGCCCTCGGTAGTAGGGTTGGTCGAGAAGATGTTGCGCTGGGCAATAGGATCGACGACGCCCTCGGAAGCCTTGAACTCATCGGCATACATAAGCCAAGCGATTACGGCGCCCACAAAGCCGCCGAGCATATCGGCAATCATGAAGGGAATGCAGCTGCCCCACGGCACCAGACCTACGATGCACTGGGCGAGCACCATAGCCGGGTTCATGCACACGGCGCCGCCAAAGACAAACAGGCAGACCGAAATGCCAAAAGACCAGGTGGTGATGGCAAACATGTGGCCGGAGCCCTGATACTTGGTGCCCTTGAGCACGGTATCGCAGTGCACGCCCACGCCAAAGATGATCATGAGGGCCGTTGCGCCGAATTCGCAGAGGAGTTTGGTAAGCATAAAACCTTATCTTTCTTGTCGGTTATAAACGATTCGTTTAGGCCGCGTACTAGTGCTGAGCGACGACAACGCCCAGGCCATCGGGAATGACGGCCACCTTGGCATCGGCACCCTTCATCTCAAAGGCGAGCTTGAGCGCCTCATCGAGGGTGTTGACCGGCGTCATGTGCATGTCCTTGATCATCTGGTGATCGCACAGGTCGGTAACCATGATCACAGGGTGATGCGCCAGGATGCGGGCAAAGATCTGGCTCGTCCACTGGTCGGGCAGGGTCTCGTCCTTAGGACGGTCGATGCAGGCGCGCTCAAACTCTGCCGGATCATTGTCGGCGATGTTGTGATAGAAGCCCTCGCCACCGTGACCGTCGGCACAACCGGCGACATCGATGATCACGCCGCCCTCGGGAAGTGTGGCCTCTGCAGAGCACATGCCCTTCACGGCCTGATAGATGTTCTGGTCGAGCGGGTAGCCGCCGTTGGTGGTAATGGCAATCTCGCACTCGACGGGCTCAACGCCGGCAAGGCTCTTCACGAACTCGCAGCCAGCCTCGTGCGCCTTGTGGATGTCGCCGGCAAAGGAGCCGATGACCTCGTGCTTGCCGTTGAGCACCACGTTGAGCACAAAGGCAAGGTGAGCCATCTCGGCAGCGGCAAACATGTCCTCGCTCACGTGGTTGTGGCACAGGTTGCCGGCACGCGAATGGGAATCGTTCACAAACTGACCGTTGTGGTTGTACATGATGGTCTTGTAGCTGGCGATGCCAGGCAAGACGGACTTGCGGCTACCAGAGAAACCGGCAAAGAAGTGCGGCTCAATAAAGCCCTCGGCAAGCAGCAGATCACAATCGGCGGCAATCTTGTTGATGATGCACTCGCCACCAGAAGGCAGGGTGCCAATCTTTTTCATCATGCTGTCGTCAGTCGCGACGTGCATAACAATTTCCTCGTTGGCAACAATCTCCTCGCCATACTTGTTGACGAGTTCCTCGTGCGTCGACGGACGGTGCATACCCGTAGCAACCAAAATACGCACTCGAGCCTCGGGTGCAGCGGAATGGATGTGATGCAGCAGAATAGGCATCGTCACACGCGAGGGAACGGGACGCGTATGATCGGAGCTAATGATGACGATATCCTTCTTGCCAGCACAAAGCTCCTCGAGCGAAGGCGAGCCATAAGGGTTGGCAAGTGACTCCTCTACCAGCTCTTCCTGCGATTTTGTAGTCTTAAACTCGTTTTGATGACCTTCCATCACACCCGCGAAATTCTTATCCTCGAGCTCCAGATGCAACGTCTTGTGGTCAAACGGTAGTTCACATTCAAACAATGACGAGCGCCCTCTTCCTTTCAACTGACACACTAGATAAACCGTTGGAAGGATACGCCGCTCACCGAAAAACACCACCGTCCACCGACTCATTAACACAACGTTCATATTTGACCCACAACAAAATGGCCGCGATCCCAAACGGGACCGCGGCCGCTACAGTCGTAAGGCGAGAAGCGCGCCATTCTTCTCCTCA
>CABUAL010000161.1 GCA_902489515.1 uncultured Collinsella sp.
GCTTGCGCATTCACGCCATGGCCCAGGAGATCGATAGCCGCCTCTCGATTCATGACCTGCGCTGCGTGCCGGGTCCTACGCACACCAACGTGATCTTTGACTGCGTGCGTCCCTCGGATCTGCAGATGAGTGCCGAAGACGTAAAGCACGCGCTGACACAACGGGTCGAATCGGAATATCCCAAGTCGATTGCCAAGATTACGATCGACGAAGACTACGTAGGGCATACCCACGAGTAAGGCTATGCCGGCAAAGCAGGTTATGCAGAAGGGGAGAGCATGAAGAAGCTGTATCTACTCCGCCACGGTCAGACGGAGTTCAACGTCAAAAAGCTGGTCCAGGGCCGCTGCGATTCACCGCTCACCGACTTAGGCCGTCAGCAAGCCGGGATGGCAGCCGCATGGCTCAAAGCCCACGGCGTCGTCCCCGACAAAGTGGTCTCATCACCCTTAGGCCGAGCCATGGACACGGCAAGTCTCGTCGCATGCGAGCTCCTCGGCCCGGACGCAGCAGCCGAGCCCTGCGAAGGCATTATCGAGCGCTGCTACGGCTCCTTCGAAGAAGGCCCGCACGGCGCGCTGCCCACCGACGTCTGGGATCCGGGCGAGGACCTGGTCCCCTTCGGAGGAGAAGGAAGCCAGGCGCTGCAAGAACGTATGGTGGATGCGCTTACCAATATCATGGGCTCCGAGGGCATCGAAACCCTTCTAGCAGTAAGCCACGGCAGCGCCAGCCGCCAATTTATCAAGGCCGCAGCCCCAGAGGGCTTCGAGCTCCCAACAAAACTCCCCAACTGCGCCATCATGATCTTCGATTTCGATGAGGCAAAGCCACAAGCAGAAGGCGAACCGTCCCAATGCAAGTTCACCCTCCAGCAAATAGTGGACCCCCAACAAAGTCATTAGCCTGAGCGAGCAAGGTTTAGCAGACATCAACGTGGCGTTCCCAGTGTGCGGCGGAGGGGGCGGGCCTGAGACATATTAAGGTTGTCGCGAGTTCCGCACGAACAGGAGAGCACTTAATGTGCTCTCCGTCGTGAGCAGGACTGTAGAGCAGCAACCTTAATATGTCTCAGGCCCGCCCCCTCCGCCGCACACTGGGAACGTGCCACGCACTTTACCTGCGTAAACAATGTGAGTGAAATATGAATCTCGATGGATACGCCCGCAGCCGTGTATACTAAACAGCTGTGTGTAACCAGGGGAGTATTCTGGCTGGACAAAATGCCTGCTTAATAGGGTTGTCAGGTAGTCCGGGCGAAATACAAGGCTGGGGAGCGCGTCGTGTAAGTAGTGGTCCTCTAGGGGCGTACGCTCGGTGGTGTACGCATTGTCCCAAGACCACGCGAGAGTTGGGATCATATCTTGATCAGCATGATTCTCGGCCGCAAGATTGGCATGACCCAGGTTTGGGACGAGGACGACAACGTCGTTCCCGTCACGGTCATCCAGGCTGGCCCCTGCGCTGTCTCGCAGGTTAAAACTCAGGCAACCGACGGCTATGACGCCGTCCAGATCGGTTTCGGCGACATCAAGGCCAAGAACGTGAACAAGCCCATGGCTGGTCACTTCGCCAAGGCTGGCGTCGAGCCTGTCCGCTTCCTTCGTGAGGTCCGCGTCGAGAACGGCGAGGAGCACAAGGTCGGCGAGGTCGTCACCGTCGCTGATTTCGCTGATGTCGAGAAGGTCGACGTCATCGGTACCTCCAAGGGTAAGGGCTTCCAGGGTCGCATCAAGCGCTGGGGTCAGCGCCGCGGTCCTATGACGCATGGTTCTCACTTCCAGCGTCACCCCGGTTCTATCGGTCAGTGCGCCTATCCTGCGCGCGTCCTCAAGGGCGTCAAGATGGCCGGTCACATGGGTAACGAGCGCGTTACCGTCAAGAACCTTTCCGTTGTCCGCATCGATGCCGAGCAGAACCTCATCTTGGTCAAGGGCGCTGTCCCGGGTGCCAAGAATGGTCTCGTCGCCATCCGTATGGCCTAAGGGCCCAGCCCATTTAGCCCAGCGTCATACCAAGGAGAACACTTAAATGGCAAAGTTTGAAGTAAAGAACAGCGAGGGCAAGAAGGTCGCCGAGGCCGAGCTCGCCGCTGAGGTGTACGGCATCGAGCCGAACATCCACGTTATGCACCACATCGTCAAGTGCCAGATGGCCTCTTGGCGTCAGGGCACCCAGTCCGCTAAGGGCCGCTCTGAGGTTTCCGGTGGCGGCAAGAAGCCTTGGCGTCAGAAGGGCACCGGCCGTGCCCGCCAGGGTTCCATCCGTGCTGCCCAGTGGCGTCACGGTGGCGTTGTCTTCGCCCCCAAGCCCCGTTCCTACGCTAAGCGTATGAACAACAAGGAGGTCAAGCTGGCTATGCGCTCCGCGCTGTCCGCCAAGCTGGCCGATGGCGAGCTCGTGCTCGTCGACGACTACGGCTTCGAGAAGCCTTCCACCAAGGCTGCCGTTGCCATGCTCAAGGCTCTCGGCCTTGAGGGCAAGCGTCTGACCATCATCGTTCGCGATGAGGACGTCAACGCCTACCTGTCGTTCCGCAACATTCCCAAGACGTTCATCATCACTGCCGACGAGGCCAACACCTACGATCTCGTCAACAATAACGCCGTGCTGATGCCCGCCGACATCGCCGCTCACTTCGGGGAGGTGCTTGCATAAATGACCGCCCACGAGATTATCATCCGTCCGATCGTGTCCGAGCGTTCCTTCTCCGGCATGGAGCTGAACAAGTACACGTTCGAGGTCGCCAAGGATGCTAACAAGTATCAGATCAAGGACGCTGTCGAGGAGATCTTCGGCGTCAAGGTCGTTCGCGTGAACACCCTGACGGTCAAGCCCAAGACCAAGCGCGTGCGCTATGTCGCCGGCAAGACCCGTTCTTGGAAGAAGGCCATCGTCACGCTGGCCGAGGGCGACACCATCGAGGTCTTTGGCAACCAGGCCTAAGACTCGCTGCTGTTGAGTGAGCTCATGCCTCCCAAATAGGGGAGGCGAGAGCTCAAGGTTTTGGGCGTATAAAATGGACACGCCCGGAACCGTGTATACGTCCGGTGTCATCGCACCCGAGGCAGAACCTCGAATCCCTGTCTGCGATGGCTAACGGATTCCTATTGAAAGGGATTGTAATGGCTGTAAAGCACCTTAAGCCGACCTCCGCTGGTAGGCGTTGGCAGACGATCTCCGACTTCTCCGAGATCACCTGCACCAAGCCCGAGAAGTCTCTTCTCGAGCCCCTGCCCAAGAAGGCCGGTCGTAACAACAACGGCCGCATCACCACCCGCCACCAGGGCGGCGGCGTGAAGCGTCGTTACCGCGTGATCGACTTCAAGCGCAATAAGGACGGCGTGCCCGCCAAGGTTGCCACGATCGAGTACGATCCGAACCGTTCCGCTCGCATCGCTCTGCTGCACTACGCTGACGGTGAGAAGCGCTACATCCTGGCCCCCAAGGGCCTCGAGGTCGGTCAGACCATCATGTCCGGTTCTGACGCCGACATCAAGCCGGGCAACGCTCTGCCCCTCGCCGACATCCCCGTCGGTACGCTCATCCACGCCGTCGAGTTCCAGCCGGGCAAGGGCGCTGCTATCGCCCGTTCCGCCGGTAACTCCTGCCAGCTGATGGGTAAGGAGGGCAAGTACGCCATCGTCCGTATGCCTTCCTCCGAGATGCGCCGCATCCTCGTTACCTGCCGCGCCACCGTCGGTGAGGTCGGCAACGCCGATCACTCCAACATCGTCATCGGCAAGGCCGGCCGTAAGCGTCACATGAACGTGCGCCCGACCGTCCGCGGTACCGTCATGAACCCTGTCGACCACCCGCACGGCGGTGGCGAGGGCAAGAACCACACCTCTGGTCGTCCCTCCGTTACCCCCTGGGGTAAGCCGACGAAGGGCCTTCGTACGCGCAAGAAGAAGAAGGTCTCGAACCAGCACATCATTCGTCGCCGTAAGAAGTAATTTCGGATACCGAGTTTTAGGAGAAAGCACTTATGAGCAGAAGTCTCAAAAAGGGCCCGTTCGTGGAGACTCGCCTTCTCTCGCGTATCACCGCGATGAACGAGGCTGGCAAGAAGGACGTCGTGAAGACCTGGTCCCGCGCGTCCACCATCTTCCCCGAGATGGTTGGTCACACCATCGCCGTCCACGACGGCCGCAAGCATGTGCCCGTGTATGTTACCGAGTCCATGGTTGGTCACAAGCTCGGCGAGTTCGCGCCGACTCGTACGTTCCGTGGCCACAAGGCCAAATAGGGGGTTAACCGTAAATGGCAACTAAGTCTATTGAAACTGAGGCCACCGAGGTTCGCGCCGTCGCTAAGTACGTGCGTGTTTTCCCCAGCAAGGCCCGCCTGGTGGTCGATCTGATCCGCCGCAAGCCTGTCGCTCAGGCCTTCGACATCCTCCACTTCTGCGACCGCGCCGTCGCCGTGGATGTCGAGAAGGTTCTCCGTTCTGCCGTTGCGAACGCCGAGAACAACAACGGTCTGCGTGCCGACAACCTGGTTGTCGCCGCTGCCTATGTTGACGAGGGTCCGACGCTTAAGCGCATTTCCCGCGCCAAGGGTTCCGCTTCTCGCATTCTGAAGCGTACTTCCCACATCACCGTCGTCGTTGCTCCTCGAAAGGAGGCGTAAAGCTGTATGGGTCAGAAAGTCTACCCCACCGGCTTCCGTCTTGGCATCACCGAGAACTGGCGCTCCCGCTGGTTCGC
>CABUAL010000162.1 GCA_902489515.1 uncultured Collinsella sp.
CTCGGTCCAGGAGCCCTCGCCGGCGAGCATCTCCACCTTGGAGACGCGGCGGGCCTTCTTCTCGCCCTTGCTCATGACGCGCACTACGCTCGTGGGGCGAGCGGCGTCTGCCAACACGCGCGAGACCTGCGAGCGCGGGAAGGAGCCCGTGGGCGTCCAAAGTGCGACCTCGAGTGCCTTGGTGCGACGCGAAGCGCGAATGCCCACGCGCTCCAGACCCAGATCGTGACTGCCGCTCAGATAGTTGAGCGCGCCGACGACCGATTTGAGCGCCTTGGGAAAACGCTTATCGAACAGCGGGCACGAATCTACGGTGACGATCTTGCTGGGATCGACGCCGTGCATGCCAAGGCGAACGCGGCCGTTAACGAGGGTGGGCTCCAGCTCAATCTTGTTGCGGTAGCCCCAGTCGTCCTTGGTGTGGCGGATGGGCTGGACAAGATCGTTGACCTGCTCGGGGGCGAACTTGCCAATGCGCTCGAGCGTGGAGCGCAGGTTTTGCTCTTTGGCGGCAAGCTGCGCGGTGCGCGAGAGATTGCCCCACGAACAACCGCCGCAGACGCCCGCGAAGGGGCAGAGGGGCTGAATGCGATCGGGGCCCGGCTCCAGAATCTCGGTCGTGCGGGCGCGCATAAACGACTTGCCGTCCTGCACGATCTCGGCCTCGACGGTGTCGCCTGCCACGGCGCCCTGCACAAAGACGGCCTTGCCGTTGTCGGCGTGCGCCAGTCCGTCGGCGCCGTAGGTCATCGATTCTATGGTGAGCTTCATGTTCCTGCCTGTCATTCGCGGTATTGTTCGCAACCATGGTAGCAGTGAAAAGCGCCCCGTATTTGGGGTATTCCTCAAATACGGGGCGCTTCTACAAACGTCTATTTCGTCTTGCCGGTAATGAGCGTCTTAAGGCCTAGGCCGATCAGGCCCAGTCCCATGCGCACGCGACCGGGGCGATGGCGCTCGATGGTCTTGGCCTTGCCAGCGGGCTTCTCGCGGCGGGCGCCCTTCTCGGACGCGGGGTTGGCCGTCTGCGGTTGGGGCCGAGGAGCAGGCTCGGACTCAGGCTCTATGACGGTTGCCTGAACCTTCTGGACCTCGGGTGCGGCCGGCTGCGGTTCGAGCTCAGGCTTGGATGCGAGCGTAGGTTCTGCCTTGGCGACGGCCTCGGCGTTGCGATAGGCACGCTCCAGCAGAGCTTCCTGCGAGTTGAAGGGCTTCTCGCCTTCTTTGCGCTCCACGGGAATCCAGGTGCCGTCACTCGTCAGACTGCGTGCCTTCACGTTGTCGCGCAGCTGCATGCCCATGTACTCGTGCACCTGGGCGCGGCAGGTGGGGTCGAGCACGGGGAAGGCGATCTCCACGCGGTGCTCGGTGTTGCGCGTCATCATGTCTGCCGAGCTCAGGTAGATCATATCCGAGTCCACACCAAAGGCATAGACGCGCGCATGCTCCAAAAAGCGTCCGACGATGGAGCGCACGTGCACGTTCTCGGTCTTGCCCGGAACACCGGGCTTGAGGCACGAGATACCGCGGATGATCATGTCCACGCGCACACCGGCACACGATGCCTCGGCGATCTTGTCGATGACCTCGCGGTCGGTAAGCGAGTTGAGCTTAAAGAACACGCGGGCGGGCTCGCCGACAAGGGCACGCTGAATCTCGCGGTCCAGGCCGCGCATGATGAGCGGCTTGAGGCCCACGGGCGCCACGCCCAGGAAGCGGTAGTCGCCGCGCAGGTTGCCCAGCGACAGGTTGCGGAAGAACAGGTTGGCGTCCTCGCCGATGCCGGGATGCGCGGTCATGAGCATAAAGTCGCTGTAGAGCTTGGCCGTCTTCTCGTTAAAGTTGCCGGTACCCAAAAGCGTCAGACGGGTAAGCGCCATGCCCTCGCGATAGGTGAGCTGGCAGATCTTGGAATGGCATTTAAAGCCCTCGGAGCCGTAGATAACGGTGCAGCCGGCCTCTTCCAGCCGCTCGGCCCATTCGATGTTGTTTTGCTCGTCAAAGCGGGCGCGGAGCTCCATGAGCACTGTAACCTCTTTGCCGTTTTCGGCAGCATCGATGAGCGACTCGCACAGGCGGCTTTGTTTGGCCACGCGGTAGAGCGTGATGCGAAGCGAGATGCACTCGGGGTCGTAGGCTGCTTCGTGCACCAGGTCCAAGAACGGATTCATGGTCTCGTAAGGGTAAAAGAGCAGCTTGTCGTGCTGCAGCACCTGGTCGCGGATGGAGTGGGTCATATCGATGGTGGGGTTGGGCTGCGGCCTAAACGGCGTAAAGAGCAACTCGTTTCGTAGATGCTCGGGTATTTTGCCCTCAATGCCAAAGACATAGCCCAGGTTGAGCGGGATATCGCAGGTAAAAACCGAGCGGCGCGAAAGCTCGAGCGCTTTGCGGATGGTCTTGAGCGTTGGCTTTTCGAGCGAGCCCGATACGGCGAGCACCACCGGCTGCAGACGCAGGCGCTTCTTGAGGATGCGCTTCATGTGCTGGCGGTAATCCTCTTCCTCCTCGACGCCCTCGCCGTCCGGATCGATGTCGGCGTTGCGGGTGACGCGGATGAGCGCGCGGTCGAGCGGCTTATAGGAGCCGAAGCAGCTGTCCAGGCAGGCGAGGATGACGTCCTCGAGCAGAATGTAGGAGTAGGTGCCGGTGGGCGAGGGGATTTCGACCACGCGGTTCATCGAGGCGGGAATCTCGATAAGGCCCAGCAGGCTCTCCTCGTCGGTGATGCCGTCCAGGCCACAAGCCAGATAGAGCGCGCCGTTGCGCAGGTTGGGGAAGGGATGGCGCGGATCGATGACCAGCGGCGAGATGACCGGTGATACGTAGGCCTGGAAGTAGCGGGTTACAAAGGTATGTTCCTCGGGCGTAAGCGAATCGATGCGGGCGCGGTGAACGCCCAAAGCGTCGAGCTTGTCCTCGATGCTCTTAAAGATCGACTCCCAGCGGGTAAGGAGCCCGGGCAGCTCTGCCATGACAGCATCGACCTGTTCGGAGGCGGTCATATTGCTCTTGTTGTCGACGGGCTGTTTTTTGAGCTCTGCCAGATCGGACAGGCCGCCCACGCGCACCATGAGAAACTCGTCGAGGTTTGACTCGAAGATCGAGACGAACTTAAGGCGCTCGAACAGTGGCACAGACTCATCGAAGGCTTCGTCGAGTACGCGGTTATCAAAGCGCAGCCAGCTAAGCTCTCGATTTTGCGTATACGAGAAATCGCGCGGTTTCTTGCGCAGCTTGGCGGCGTTCTGCTTCTTTTCGATTTTGCTCGGCATATGCATCTGTCCGTTCAGTCCCTACAGGGGACGGTAGCCTAACACTATTTCTTATTGTCTCAATTTAGTCGACCTATGGCGCGGACGTATCGCGCGAACGGTATCTTTACCTACTTATTACGCTGACGATCCGAAGCACTAACGTCCGGTGCTTTGAGCAAGCGATCTATATCCTCACTCAACTGGTGAGAATGTATGAATAAGAATGATAGCAAGCTGAATATAATCGAATTTAGGTCGAATCGAGGACAAGCGTCATATATATGCAGAAAACCGTTTTCGCTATGCAATTTTGAATCATGGATAACTTTGAGTGTTCAATCTTGATTTCCTAGAAAAAAAACGTTTACCTAGGAAAATCTGCTTTACGAAACTGAAGTGCATCATGGGAAATCATATGCGATATACCGTTCATCGTACTTTGTTGACCGTTCGGGGGCGAGGTGGAATTGCGGGTGGAAATTGGATATAACTAGAGCTGTCAGCAAGCAGCGCTCCATACGGAGGGGCGCTGATACATTCGGCCCTGACAAGGGCCCGAAAGAAAGGTAGGAGGCCATGACGAAAGGTCTGCACGTGCCTTCCGAGATCGGCAAGCTCAGGAAGGTCTGCCTGCACCGTCCCGGCGACGAGCTCCTCAACCTGCCGCCCGACGAGCTCGAGCGGCTCCTGTTCGACGACGTCCCGTTCCTGGAGGTCGCGCAGCAGGAGCACGACACCTTCGCCCAGATCCTGAGGGACCAGGGCGTCGAGGTGCTCTACCTCGAGAACCTCGTCGCCGAGGTGTTCGACCAGGTCCCCGGCGCCCGCGACGAGTTCACCGACCAGTACATCGCCGAGGCCGGCATCCGCGGGAAGCACATGCCGCAGGTCGTCCGCGAGAAGCTGGACTCCATCGAGGACAACCTCGAGTTCGTCAAGAAGACCATGGCCGGCATGACCAAGGCCGAGATCGAGATGCCCCTCACGGCCTCCACGACCCTCGACTCCCTGGTCAACTCCGAGTCCGAGTCCGACCTGATCATCGACCCGATGCCCAACCTCTACTTCACCCGCGACCCGTTCGCGGTCGTCGGCGAGGGCGTCAACCTCAACCGCATGTACTCGGTCACCCGCAACCGCGAGACCCTGTACGGCAAGTACGTCTTCAAGTACCACCCCGACTACAAGGACGTCTCCCTGTACTTCCGCCGCGACTGCCAGTTCCACACCGAGGGCGGCGACGTGCTGAACATCAACGAGAAGACCCTCGCCGTCGGCATCTCCCAGCGCACCCAGGCCGCCGCTATCGACGTCATGGCCCAGAACATCTTCTGGAACTCCGACTCCAAGGTCGAGCGCATCCTGGCCTTCGACATCCCGGTCTCGCGCGCCTTCATGCACCTCGACACGGTCTTCACCCAGATCGACGTCGATAAGTTCACG
>CABUAL010000163.1 GCA_902489515.1 uncultured Collinsella sp.
CCCTCGACGAGTTTGCTCATCTGTCCACGCCCCCGAAGGCGCAATTTTCAACCCCGAGAACGCTCGCGGCAACCTGCACCTGGGCATTGACGTGGGCTCCACCACCGTCAAGCTCGCCGTGCTCAACGACGATAACCAGATCGTCTACGCCAAGTACCAGCGTCACCACACCGACGTCCGCGCTTGCGCCCGCGACTTGTTCGAGGGCGCTGCGACCGTGCTGCCGACGGCCCAGATGACCTGCGCCATTACCGGGCTCGCTAGCGACGGACGTCCGGCTCGGGCGGCCTGCTGCTGTCCCAGTGGCTCGACCTGGAGTTTGTCCAGGAGGTCATCGCCAGCAAGCGTGCCGTCGAGACCCTCATCCCGGCCACCGATGTTGCCATCGAGCTGGGCGGCGAGGACGCCAAAATCATCTACTTCGACAACGGCATCGAGCAGCGCATGAACGGCACCTGCGCCGGCGGCACGGGCGCGTTCATCGACCAGATGGCCACTCTGCTGCACACCGACGCTAGCGGCCTTAACGAACTCGCGGCCAACGCCACCACCATCTATCCCATCGCCAGCCGCTGCGGCGTTTTTGCCAAGACCGACGTCCAGCCGCTGCTCAACGAGGGCGCCCGCCCCGAGGACGTGGCCGCCTCCATCTTCCAGGCTGTCGTGACCCAGACCATCTCGGGCCTGGCGTGCGGCCGTCCCATCCGCGGCAACGTCGCCTTCCTGGGCGGCCCGCTGCAGTATCTCTCCGAGCTGCGCCACCGCTTCTACCTCACGCTCAGCCTGGACGAGGAGCACCGTATCGTGCCCCAAAACGCTCACCTGTTTGTGGCGAGCGGCGCCGCCATGGCGCACGAGTCCAACAAGCTCAGCACGTTCCCGCAGCTCATCGATGCCATCGACAGCCTGGGCGACACGCAGGGTGCCGAGGTCGAGCGCCTGGATCCGCTCTTTGCCACCGATGAGGACTTTGCTGAGTTCAAGAACCGCCACGACACCGAGGTCGTCCCCAAGGGCAAGCTCGACGGCTACACCGGCCGCGTGTTCATCGGCATCGACGCCGGTTCCACGACCATGAAGGCCGCGCTCGTGGGCGAGGACGGCCAGCTGTTGCACACCTGGTACGGCAACAACAACGGCGACATCCTGGGCACGGCCAAGGTCATCATGGCCGATTTCTACAACCATATCCCCGCCGGCTGCACCATCGGCCACGTGACCACCACGGGCTACGGCGAGGCGCTGCTCATTGAGGCCCTCAAGGCCGATTCCGGCGAGATCGAGACCGTCGCGCACCTGCGCGGCGCCAAGGCGTTCCTGCCCGGCGTCGAGTTCATTCTGGACATTGGCGGCCAGGACATGAAGTGCCTGCGCGTCAAGGACGGCGTCATCGAGCACATCATGCTCAACGAGGCCTGCTCGTCGGGTTGCGGTAGCTTTATCGAGAGCTTCGCCGTCTCTATGAACATGGACGTGCGCGCGTTCGCCAACGCCGCCATCCATGCCAAAGCCCCGGTCGACCTGGGAAGTCGCTGCACGGTCTTTATGAACTCGCGCGTCAAGCAGGCGCAAAAGGAAGGCGCCACGGTGGGCGATATCGCGGCAGGTCTGTCTTATTCCGTCATCAAGAATGCCCTGTTCAAGGTCATTAAGCTGCGCGATCCCAAGGAGATCGGCAGCCAGGTAATCGTCCAGGGCGGCACCTTTATGTCCGATGCCACGCTGCGCGCGTTTGAGCAGCTCACCGGCGTTCATGCCGTGCGTCCCGACATCGCCGGCTGCATGGGCGCCTACGGTGCGGCCCTGCTCGCCCGCGATCGCGCCGGCGCCGACGGCACCTCGACCATTCTTTCGGCTGAGGACATCGCGCGCCTCACCGTGACGCAAAAGCATGTCCGCTGCGGCCGTTGCTCCAACAACTGCCAGCTTACCGTCAACGACTTTGGCGGTGGCAGGCGCTTCATTACCGGCAACCGCTGCGAGAAGGGCGCCGGCCACAAAAAGCAGAAGACCGAGGCCCCCAACCTCTTCAAAAAGAAAAACGAGCTGCTCTTTAACCGCGAGGTCCTGAGCCCCGACGAGGCCCCGCGCGGCACCGTCGGCATCCCGCGCGCGCTCAACATGTACGAGAACTACCCCTTCTGGCACGCGTTCTTTACGCGCCTGGGCTTTAGCGTGCAGCTGTCCGACCAGTCGAGCAAGAAGACCTACCAGGCGGGCATCGAGTCCATGCCGTCCGAGAGCGTATGCTATCCGGCCAAGATGAGCCATGGCCACGTGATGAACCTCATCGACCGTGACGTCGACTTTATCTGGATGCCGTGCGTGCGTTGGGAGCGCAAGGAGGATCCGACGGCTGGCAACTGCTATAACTGCCCCATCGTCATGAGCTACCCCACGGCGCTGGCGCTCAATATCGACGAGATTCGCGAGCAGAACATCGAGTTCCTGTACCCGTTTGTGCCGTATCACGATAAGACCGAGCTTAAGCGCCGTCTGTACCAGGTGCTCGCCGTCGACCGTGTGGCCGATGCTGAGGCCGGTCGCGGTCGCGTGCGTGGACCCAAGATCACGCGCTCCGAGGTCGATGCCGCCGTCAACGCTGCTTTTGAGGCCGACGCGCGCTTCCACGAGGATATCCAGACCATGGGCGAGGAGGCTCTCAAGTGGGTCGAGGACCACGGCGGTCACGGCATCGTGCTCGCCGGTCGTCCCTACCATAACGACCCCGAGATCAACCATGCCCTGCCCGAGCTTATCTCGAGCTTTGGCTTTGCGGTCTTTACCGAGGATTCGCTCGCGCATCTGGTGAAGCCCGAGCGTCCGATTCGCGTCGTCGATCAGTGGATGTATCACAGCCGCCTGTACGCCGTCGCCCGTTTTGTGACGATGCGCAACGACCTGGACCTGATCCAGCTCAATTCCTTCGGCTGCGGCCTGGACGCTCTGACCACTGATCAGGTGCAGGAGATCCTGGAGGCCAGCGGCAAGATTTACACCGTGCTCAAGATTGACGAGGTGTCCAACTTGGGCGCCGCGCGTATCCGTATTCGCTCGCTCATGGCGGCGCTCAAGGACCAGGAGGCCGAGCGCTTGGCCGAGGCTACGGCCGCGGGCGAGACTTACGAGCAGGGCGATGCCGCGCCGGTGGCGCCCTCCACGGATGCCCCCGCGTTCGCGAGCCGTAAGTACACGTTCGAGGCGCAGCGCGAGAGTGCTTCGACCGCGTGGCCCAAGGTGCCCTTTACCGAGCAGATGCGCGAGGAGGGCTACACCATCCTGTGCCCGCAGATGGCGCCGATCCACTTTGACCTGGTCAAAGAGGTGTTCCGTGGTGCTGGCTACAACTTGGAGCTGCTGCCCTCGACCGATCACGATGCCGTCGAGGCCGGCCTGCGCTACGTGAACAACGACATCTGCTATCCGTCGATCCTGGTGACGGGCCAGATCATGGAGGCCATCGAGAGCGGTCGATACGACCTGTCCAAGACAGCCGTGGTTATCAGCCAGACCGGCGGCGGCTGCCGTGCCACCAACTACATCGCACTCATCCGCAAGGCCCTGCGCGAGAGCGGCCACCCCGAGATCCCGGTGATCTCGCTTTCGGCCGTGGCGCTGGGCGAGGACAACCCTGGCTTTAAGATTACGCCGGCGCTGCTTAAGCAGGCAGTCTACGCGGTGCTCTTTGGCGACGTGATGATGCAGATGCTCTATCGCTGCCGCCCGTACGAGGCTACGCCCGGTGCCGCCAACGCGCTCTACGAGGAGTACATGGCGCGCGCTCGCAAGCTGGCGCCCAAGTTTAACCGCCACAACTACACCAAGCTGTGCCGCGAGGCCATCCGCGCGTTCGACACCATGCCGCTCGTGGGCGAGGGTACCAAGCCGCGCGTGGGCGTGGTCGGCGAGATCCTGGTCAAGTTCCATCCCACAGCCAACAACCACGTGGTCGATGTCATCGAGCGCGAGGGCTGCGAGGCCGTGGTGCCGGGTCTGCTCGACTTTTTCCTGTACTCCATGAGCAACGCCGAGCTGCAGAAGGACGAGTTGGGAAGCTCCGCTACCACGCGCGCTGGTATGCAGGCGCTCATCAAGCTCGTGGACTGGATGCGCACGCCGGTGGAGGAGATGCTCGAGAAGTCCCGCCGCTTCGAGGCGCCCGAGCGCATCGGCACCATGGCCGACAAGGCCCGCACGGTGCTTTCGGTGTGCAACAACATGGGCGAGGGCTGGCTGCTCACGGCTGAGATGCTCGATCTGATTGACCACGGTGCGCCCAACATCATCTGCACGCAGCCCTTCGCGTGCCTGCCCAACCACGTGGTGGGCAAGGCCGTGATCAAGGAGCTGCGCCGCCAACATCCCGAGAGCAACATCGTCGCGGTGGACTACGACCCCGGTGCATCCGAGGTCAACCAGCTCAACCGTATTAAGCTCATGATCAGCGTGGCAAAGGAGAACATGCGCGCCGGCAAGGGCTTTAAGCTCGAGAAGGTGGCGCCGCTCGCGATGGACGAGGTCACCGGTCAGATGCGTGCCCACGACGGCTGTGCGAGCTGCGGATCTGCCAGTGAGGAGGCCGTTGCATCGGTCGCCAAGCGCCTGGGGCGCGGCATTAAGAAGTAGCTGGTCTGCTATGGGCTAGATATGAGACAAACGGGTCGTACTTGTACACGCGGTAGA
>CABUAL010000164.1 GCA_902489515.1 uncultured Collinsella sp.
ACTTCGACAAGACCGAGATCGCCAAGAACCTCCCTCGAACTCCTCGATCTTGTTGAGGTCGTGGCCCGCGGCGGTGAGCTGGTCCTTAACCTCGTCATAGATGCCAAGGTCGATCATATTGTTGATGAGCAGCTTGCCGATCAAAAACTCGGCAGAGATGTAGTAGAGCTTTTTCTTGCCGTTGTTGAGAGGACAGGCGGCAGAGCGCTCCTGCACGAGCTTGGCCAGCAGCTTATAAATACGACGGTCATCGAGCTGCTCGAGCGAGGTGCCAAAGGACTGCTCGGCAAGATCCGCAAGATTGATACGGGGCATGTTTCCTCCTGTGATGGGTTGATTGCATGTCAGAAATTCAAAAGAAGCCCGCGCGAGGGATTGGAGTGGCCTCGCGCGGGGAAAACGGACGCGTCCGCACGATGGAATGGGGTCGGGTGCGGTGGCTCCTATTGGGGAAGCTCGATTTCGGCTTCCGACGGGATGCGGAAGTAGGTTTCGGTCCAGTCGGTGAGTTTGTGCTCGAGCTCGCGGGTGATGGCGCCATCGAGCATACGCCAGGTCCAGTTGCCGCCCAGGGTGGCGGGGGTGTTGATGCGCGCCTCGTTGCCCAGGTTGAGCAGGTCTTGCATGGTGTAGATACAGGTATTGCTTACGCTGGCGGCGATGGTGCGGTTGAGTGCATCGGCCATGGGCTCGCCTGCCTGCTGGTGGGTGTACAGGGCCGTCTGCTCGCGCTGACGCGGGGTGGCCGTTCCCTCAAACCAACCGCGCGCCGTCTCGTTGTCGTGTGTGCCCACATAGGCGACGGTGTTGGCAATGTAGTTGTGCGGCAGGTAGTACGAGTTGGTGCCCTCAAAGGCGAACTGCAAGATCTTCATGCCGGGGAAGCCCGAGTTGTCGCGCATGTCGATGACGCCGGGGGTGAGGAAGCCCAGGTCTTCGGCGATGATGGGCAGCGTGCCGAGCTTTTCCTCGAGCGTCTTAAAGAACTTGAGGCCGGGGCCCTGCGTCCACGAACCGTAGGACGAATCGGGTGAGGAGAACGGCACCTCCCAATAGGCCTCGAAGCCGCGGAAGTGATCCAGGCGGATGATATCGTACATGTCGAGGGCGGCGCGGATGCGGCCCTCCCACCAGGAGAAACCGTCGGCTTCCATGGCGTCCCAGTCGTAGATGGGATTTCCCCAGTACTGGCCGGTGGCCGAGAACTGGTCGGGCGGCGTGCCGGCGACACTTACGGGATTGCCGGCGGCGTCGATCTTAAAGAGCTCGGGCGTGGCCCACATCTCGACGGAGTCGCGCGAGACATAGATGGGCAGGTCGCCGATGATGAGGATGTCGCGCTCGTTGGCATAGGCCTTGAGGCGACTCCACTGACGATCGAAGAAGTACTGCGTCATCTGGTGGTAGAGCATGCGCGCGGGATGGGCGGCGCAGACCTTGGCAGAAGCCTCACCGCGGGTACGGAGCTCCGCGGGCCACTCCCAAAATGCCTTGAGACCGCACTCCTCCTTGACGGTCATGAACTCGCAGTAGGGGATGAGCCAGTCTTCGTTGGTTTGGACAAAGTCGTCGAAGTCGGCCGGCTTGTCGGCGGCAAAGCGCTCGGCGGCGCGGTCGAGAATCTGACGACGGCCACCAAAGATGGCGCCGTAGTCGACATTGCTGGGGTCGGAGCCCAGGTACACGCCGTCGATATCGCGCTGCTCCAGATAGCCGGCCTCGATGAGCTCGGCAAAGTCGATGAAGTTGGGGTTGCCCGCACGGGCCGAGAACGACTGATACGGAGAATCGCCGTAGCTCGTTGTCGTAAGGGGGAGAATCTGCCAGTAATGTTGTTTGCACGAGGCGAGGAAATCGACATAGTCATAGGCGTTCCAGCCAAAGCCGCCGATGCCGTAAGGTCCGGGCAATGACGAAACGGGCATCAGAACACCGCTTGCACGCTCCATTGATGCACTCACCGTCCTTTTGAATAAGGGGTTGCGCCGTAGATGGATAGACGGCTCGTCCCGAGTTTCCATTTCTATTGTCCCTATTGTAGAACACGTTGTTTAAACATGTATATAGAGAATGAGAAAGTTGCCGAATTTCGGTGAATGGTAGTGCGCCATAGACGATATGAGTTGAACATTGGGAGCCCCTGCTTCGTATCGCCTTTTGATTTCGTGGGTCAAGGCTGACAATGGTCGTCGTCATTAAAGACCGGCAGCCAGCCAGGTTGCAACAATGCGAGAGGGGTTCACATTCAGTTGGCCGTTGACACAAACAATCGCGTGAAGACCTCGTCTTCTTCGGCAAGTCCAGGCGCGGCAAGACGCGCATGGCAGTCGCCCTCGCGATGCGCGCGGCCGCCGCGGACATGCCGGTCAGGTTCTGGCGGACCACACAGCTGGTTCTCGAGCTCGGCAACGCGAAGCGCAAGGGAACGCTGTCGAAACTGTTGAACGACGTGTCGCCCGCGAGGCTGCTCGTGCTCGACGAGTTCGTCTACGTTCCCTGCGACGTAGACGGTGCGAGGCTTCTCTACCAGGTCATTTCCGTCCATGTAGTGCTCGTAGGCCGCGGCGTCGTCGGGCTCGTCGAAGGAGAGGGACTCCGCCCAGTCCCAGTACGCCCCCGTCCAGGCGCCTCCCGCGCCTGCCTGCCGGCGTCGCCTCGTCGAAGACGAGGCCGTAGCGCAGCAGGAACTTCGACATCCGCCGCTTGGCGCGCTGCAGGTCGTCGCACGCGTCCTCGAGGGCACGCGCCGCCTCGGTGCGCTCGTCGGGAACCCACACCTCGACGACGTTGCGGCACGCCGACATGCGCGCCAGCCACTCGGCGTCGCGGCGGTCGTTCTTGCGGCCGCGGTCGGCCGCGGGCCGGTGCATCTTCGAGACCGCCCCGATGACGCAGCCGAGGCCGAGGGCCCGCAGCGCGCGATCACGGTTGATGGTACGACCATTGTCGCCCGACCCACGAGAGAGCTGCAAGGGGAGGGGCTCCCAATGTTCAACTCATATCGTCTGTTGCGCCATCGTCGCTCGGGAAAGCGCGACCGACGCAGCGCGCTGTTTTCCAGTCACATCCAGTTTGGGTTGATTTCGGCATGCGATAAGAAACTGGATTTGAATTTCGACTCGAAAGATGGGCAATGCTGATGAGAAACGCTTGGAGTTCGGGATTGCGCGGCGTGAAGCGACCCTCTTCTTATCGAGTTCGTTACAATGTAGGAAAAACAGTAAGTAAGAAGACCTCTGATTGCTTTAGGAGGAGCTGTGGTGAATAGCGCCCAGAAGATCGATAAGTCCATCCA
The DNA here is from genome assembly GCA_902489515.1 of uncultured Collinsella sp. Taxonomy (GTDB): domain Bacteria; phylum Actinomycetota; class Coriobacteriia; order Coriobacteriales; family Coriobacteriaceae; genus Collinsella. The sequence continues at coordinate 3,296 of CABUAL010000164.1, forward strand.
GAAGATGATGACTCTCGGAAGAAGGCTTGGGATTCTGTTTACGGCGCTGTTTATAGCGGTGTGTTGCTGTTCGGTGGTGGTGGTTATTTCCATTGGGCTTATGGCTGCTCAAGGAAACCTATATGATCCATCAAAGACGGTTTCCGTAGTGGTTCCTTTGATGTATCTTCTGATTTCCGGAGGGGCCACATGGACCCTGCGGGGAATCAGCATGGACATGGCTCATGGCGAATCGCCCTTTACCCTTTCGCATGCTCGAAGAATCTCGATTATCGGGTGGCTGTTTGTTGCAGCAGCAATAGGTGACCTCTTGTTTTCTCCGGGGTTTCTTTCGATAGTGATTGGCCCCTTCGACTTGCTGGGGAACGCCTATTCGATGTTTGAAAACCTGGCCCTGCCCATAGATATTGGTGCTGTGCTGGGGGCCGTTTGCTGCTTCTCGATTTCTGCGATATGGCGCTACGGAGCTCTGCTTCAAGACCAGACCGAGGATTTGGTGTGAGGGGCGGCATGGACTATCTGATTATTGAGCTTGAAAGCTTATTGCTTCGACGCGGAAAGACGAGTACGGATATCATTCGGGCGACCGGGCACACACCGGCAAGTATCTCAAAAATACGAAATGGCAAGGTGAAGGCAATTAGGTTAAAGACATTGCTGGATATTTGCGTAGAGCTTGATTGCCAGCCTGGCGATCTTATTAAGCGCGTCAACGAAAGAGAACTTGAGGAACTGGCGACGCGGCGCGCCCGCAACGCGCTGAGCAGGGCGACCGCGACGGGTGATGACCCGGTCCTGGAGTCAGATCATGTTTACGTGGTCGATCTTAGAGACGACTGAGGCTGGAGAATAAAAAAGTATTGAGCAGGTGCAGCCCGTGAAAACAACGGTTTTCACGGGCTGTTCATTCAACGTCCTGCAGTGGCCTGTATTTCTCGCCGCGTCACTGGGGAACGAGAGAGTCATTTCCTGTGCTGGATGCAGGGGGGTGCTTACCTTGTGTAATATATAAATAAGCTTATATTGAAATATGATACATATCGAATTAGAATAACATTATCAATTCGGTATGCAAGGAAAGGAGGGAGAGATGGATTGGATTAACGAGCCGGAGGAAGGCGTTGCACCCGCGTGCGGCAACTGCTTCTTCTACGCGCACGGGGGGATGCACGAAGAGGTGCCCCAATCAGTCCTGCACGTTCCGTTTCTAGGGGGCAGAGATGAACTGGCTTTCTACCGCGAAAGGAGGGGAATGAAATGGAATGGATTACCGAGCCGTCAGCCGGGGCTGAGCCCATGTGCAACAATTGCTTCTTTTACGCGCACGGCAGCTGCAGCACCAAGTGTTCTTCACAGGAGTGCACTATCCGCTTTTAGCGGATAG
>CABUAL010000165.1 GCA_902489515.1 uncultured Collinsella sp.
GAGCCGGTACCATCGAGTTCCTGTATTCGGACGACGGCAATTTCTACTTTATGGAAATGAACACGCGCTTGCAGGTGGAGCATCCGGTTACGGAGTTTGTGACCGATACCGACTTGGTCAAGTGGCAGCTGCGCGTGGCAGCCGGCCAGCCTCTGCCCTTTGAGCAGGAGGACATGCCGGTCCGCAACCATGCTATGGAGTGCCGCATCAATGCCGAAACGCCAGACTTTCTGCCGTCATGCGGAACGGTCACCGCGTTGCGTGTGCCGGGTGGTCCGCGCGTGCGCTGGGATTCCGCCATGTTTGCCGGTGCGAAAGTTCCGCCGTACTACGACTCCATGCTCGGCAAGCTCATCGTGTGTGCGCCCACGCGTGACGGCGCCATTCGCAAGATGCGCTCGGCCCTGGGCGAGCTCGTGATTGAGGGCGTGAGCGAAAACAGCGAGCTTCAGCTCGACGTGCTGGCAAACGACGAGTTCTTGTCGGGCATGTATCACACCGATCTAATGGGGCATCTCTATGCTGATGAATAGAAAAGCGAAGACGGTCAACGTCCTCGAGGGACCGATGACCGAGTCGTGCGCCGAGTTTCCCGCGCGCCACGTGTTTATCAAGTGCCCGGAGTGCCGCCGCGTGATCGATGAGGCGCGCCTGCACGACAACCTCGAGGTCTGCCCTCGTTGCGGCAAACACTTTCGCGTGAGCGGGCGCGACCGCATGCGCATGACGATTGACGAGGGCACGTTTGAGGAATGGGATGCCAGTCTGGCGCCGGAGGACTTCCTTTCGTTTCCCGGCTATGCCGACAAGCTCAAGAGCGTGAGCGAACGTTCGGGCGAGCGCGATGCCGTTGTGTGCGGCAAGGGCAAAATCTGCGGTTGCGATACGGCGCTCTTCTTTATGGACGCCAACTTTATGATGGGCTCGATGGGTTCCGTGGTGGGCGAGAAGATCTGCCGCACATTTGAGCGTGCGACCGAGCTGGGACTGCCGGTCGTTGGCTTTACCGTATCGGGTGGCGCCCGCATGCAGGAGGGCGTGACCTCGCTCATGCAGATGGCCAAGATTTCTGCGGCGGTTAGGCGCCATAGCGAGGCGGGCGGCCTGTATATCACGGTGCTCACTGACCCCACGACCGGAGGCGTAACCGCGAGCTTTGCCATGGAGGGCGATATTATCCTGGCCGAGCCCGATGCCCTGACGGCATTTGCCGGCCCGCGCGTGATCGAGCAGAACATGCACAAGCGCCTGCCCAAGGGATTCCAGCGCTCCGAGTTTTTGCTGGAGCACGGCTTTTGCGATGCCGTTGTTCCGCGTGGCGAGATTGCGCTCACGGTAGGCGAGCTGCTGGCGCTGCACGAAGGGCACGCGCCCGGCCTGGGGGCACCGCATGAGATCGTGCATACGGGTCGCCGCGGCAAAAAGCTGGGACACTTGTTCAAGCGCTCGGCCGCACCAAAAACCGCGCTCGAGATTGTCAAGCAGACCCGCTCGGCAGATCGCGCCACGGCAGGCGAGATGATCTCGCTGGGCCTGGATGGATTTGTGGAGCTGCACGGCGACCGCTACTTTGGCGACGACGCTGCTGTGGTGGCTGGCATTGGCTGGAAAGACGGACGCCCCGTAACGGTCATCGCCATCGAGCGCGGCACCACGACCAAAGAGCGCATGCGTCGCAACTTTGGTATGGCACATCCCGAGGGCTACCGCAAAGCGCGTCGCCTGATGCGCCAGGCCGAAAAGTTTGGTCGACCGGTTCTGTGCCTGGTCGATACTTCGGGCGCGTTTTGCGGCATCGGTGCCGAGGAACGCGGCCAGGGTGAGGCGATTGCCCAGAACCTCATGGAGATGAGCGGCCTTAAGACGCCGATTGTCTCGGTGGTGACAGGCGAGGGCGGCTCTGGTGGCGCGTTGGCGCTGTCCGTGGCCGACCGCATCCTGATGCTCTCGAGCTCGGCCTATTCGGTCGTGAGCCCCGAGGCCTGTGCGTCGATCCTGTGGAAGGATACCGAGCGTGCGGATGAGGCCGCCGAGGCGCTTAAGCTCACGGCCCCCGATCTGCTGGCGCTCGGCATCATCGACGGCATTGTTGACGATAAGGGCCTGTCGCATGAGGAGATCGCCGGTGCCGTCATGTCCTCGGCATTTGATGCTTTCGATACGCTTGGGCAGCTCGACGACGCGACCCTCACAAACCTCCGCTACGAAAAGTACCGCGCAATCGGTCGATACCGCACGATGTGACAAAGGGACAGCCCGCATGTCATATTGGGAAAGGCGTTCCATGCTACAAGTTTCTAACACCTCGTTTACAACGTCGGTTTCATCAAACGCCATGGCCGTGGTGGACTATCTGTCCAAAAGCATGATGTCGGCGCTGCCGTTTATTGTCTGCGCGGCGTTGTTCCGCACCGTCGCTGTCATTATGGGCGAAGGCATGCTGGGCCTGTGGTCTGCCGATTCCGATATCTATCGCCTGTTCTACAGTTGGCTCTATAACGCCGGCTACTACTTTTTGCCCATTTATCTTGGTTGGGCGGCCGCCCGCCAGCTCGGTTGCTCGGAGCAGCTGGGCATGATGCTGGGCGGCGTATTGATTGCACCCGATTTACTCAAGCTTGTCGATGCCGCATCGACGACGGGGGCATCGATGACTTCCGTGTATGGTCTGCTTCCTGCGCCGGTCAACGATTACACGACGACTGTTATTCCGGTTCTCATCTCGGTGCCCGTGCTATGGCGAGTGGAGTGTTTCTTTAAGCGCGTTATCCCTAAGGCCGTGGCGTTTTCGTTCGTTCCGTTTGCGACCATGCTTGTCATGGTTCCGGTTTCGCTGTGTATTACGGCGCCGGCGGGCAGCTATCTGGGCATGCTGTTGGGCCAGCTTATGTTTATGCTTGGCAATTCCGGTGGCATCGTGTCGCTGCTCACGCTCATGGGGCTTGCTGCGGGCTGGGAGTTCCTAAAGATCGCCGGCGTCAGCAACGTTGTCCTATCGCTCGCCTATGCGCAGTTTATGAGTGTGGGAACGGATTCGTGCATCCTGATCGCCGCGACGATGGCAACGTTCGCCGTTTGGGGCATGCCCTTTGGCGCGTCGCTTCGCGTTGCGGATAAGGACGAGAAGGCGCTCATGCTGGGCTATTCAATCTCGGGTGTTCTTGGCGGCGTAAGCGAGCCGGCGCTGTACGGTTGCGGCTTTAAATATGGCAGGTGCCTGACGTGCATGGCCATTGGCGGCGCCGTCGGAGGCCTTGTTGCGGCCGTGGGCCACGTTACGGCCTATACCATCGGCATGACGAATGTCCTTATGGTCATTGGCTTTGCCACGGGCGGCATCTCGAACCTGCTGTGGTGCTGCGCTGCCGGCGGTATGGCATTTGCGGTGTCTGCGGCGCTGAGCTACTGCTTTGGCGTGGTGCCGGCGAAGGGACAGACGACGGGGGACGGAGCCGATTCACCCGAAACCTCGAAGAGCGTGGCCGAAGTAAGCGCGTAAACCTGTGCGACACAAGGACGATTCCTTTGCCATATTCCAAGGCCGTGGCCCGTGTGGGTTGCGGCCTTTTTTGTATCTGGGGGACAAAGTGGCTACACTACAATCCGTTTGAGCAATAGATATATAGGTAGTACCGTGGGGGCGGATGTAGATGGTCGAGTGGATTGTTAAGCGTGCGCAGGGCGACCGTGCGCGCGTGGGCACGTTGACGGGCGTGGTGTGTATTCTCGCCAATGTGGCACTATGCGCTGCGAAGGGCGTAATTGGCGTGCTGTCGGGATCGGTTTCGATTGTGGCGGATGCCATGAACAACCTGTCCGATGCAAGCTCGAATATCGTGAGCGTGCTGGGCTTTAAGCTGGCGAGCAAGCCGGCCGACCCCGAGCATCCTTACGGCCACGGTCGCTACGAGTATCTCTCGGGTTTGGTCGTGGCGGCGCTCGTGCTGCTTATTGGCATCGAACTGGTGAAGTCCTCGGTGGAGCGTATTGTCAACCCGGAGCCTGTCGAGTTCTCGCTTGCCCTGGTGGCGGTCCTGGCACTTTCGATGGTTGTAAAGCTGTGGATGGCGGCCCTCAACCAAAAGCTCGGCGATCGCATTGAGTCCGAGACGCTGCATGCGACCGCGCAGGATTCCAAGAACGATGTCCTTGCCACAGGCGCCGTGTTGGCGTGCGCAATTGTTTCGCAGGTGACGCACATCAATCTTGACGCATGGGTCGGCCTTGCCGTTGGCGCCTATATTGGCTGGAGCGGTTTTGAGCTCATCCAGGATACGGTGAGCCCGCTTTTGGGCCAGTCGCCCGATCCTAAGCTGGTCAAGCACATTCGAGACAAGATCATGAGCTATCCCGGCGTTTTGGGCGTTCACGATTTGATGGTTCACGACTACGGCCCGGGCAGGAAGTTTGCAAGTGCGCATGCCGAGATGGCGGCCGAGGACAGCCCGTTGGAAAGTCACGACACGCTCGATAACATCGAGCAGTCGTTTAGGGACGAAGACGGCATGATCGTTACGCTTCACTACGATCCCATCGTGACCGATGACCCCAAGCTGGCGAGCATGCGCTTGCGCATTCACGCCATGGCCCCTGCTCGATGTTATCGAGCGTGTCGTGACTTTCCAACGGGCTGTCCTCGGCCGC
>CABUAL010000166.1 GCA_902489515.1 uncultured Collinsella sp.
CTCGGCGGCCTTCTCCTGGTCCTCATGAATCTTGGCGGTACGGTCGTGGGCCTCCATCTCCATGTTGTGGATAAAGACCTCGTAGATCTGACCAAGCTGCAGCATGTGCTCGAGCACCAGGTTGGGGGTGTTGGAGTGCACATGGATCTTGTAGTCGGGGTAGGCACCCACGAGCAGCTCGCAGTCGCCCATGGAGCCCAGGAACTTAAGGCACTCGTCCTCGTCAAAGGGAGCGTCGGCCTTAAAGAGGAACTCGTTGCAGTAGCGGAACTCCGAGCCCTCCCAGTCGTCGTTGGCCTCGATCTCAACGCGACCAAGGGCCGCGTCACGGGCAGAGCCAGCGGAATCAAACGTGGCGGAGAAATCCTCGACAACGGTGCTGCGGCCAAGCGCGGCGGCAACAAAGTTCTCAAGGAAGATGGCAAAGCCAAAAGCGCCGGAGTCGACCACGCCGTTCTCCTTCAGAACGGGCAGCAGGTCGGGCGTGCGGGCGACGGACTGGTAGGCCTCGACGACGATGGCATCGAGTGCGTCCTCGGCCGAGAACTTCTTCTTTTCGCACTCGTCAGCCTTGGTCGAGACATCACGCAGCACCGTGAGGATCGTCCCCTCGATGGGCTTACGGACGGCCTGGAAGGCGACCTTGACGGCGCGACGGAACGCATAGGCGATGTTGGCAGACGTGATGGGCTCATCGGCAGAGACGAGACCCTCGGCAACACCGCGCAGGATTTGCGAGGTGATGACGCCGGAGTTGCCGCGGGCACCCATCAAGGAGCCGTGGGTGATAGCGCCGGCGATGGCCTCCATATCGGCATCGGCGGGAAGGGCGGAAAGCTCCTTGGTCACCGAGGCGAGCGTGAGCGACATGTTGGTGCCGGTGTCGCCGTCGGGTACGGGGAAGACGTTGAGCTTGTTGATCTCCTCGGCCTTGTCAGAAACGGCAGCCGCAGCGATCGGAAAACAGGTGCGAATGGTCTTTGCAATCATGGGTATTTGAATCTCCGTTTTCGGATGCTAGTTAAGACGGCTCTTGAGCGCGTCGATATGGATGCCGATCTTAAGGCTGGCGGGATCGATCTGGGCGATCTCCTGCAGGGTAAAGGCAACGGAGCTCGAAAGATTGTGGCAGACGGACTTCATGTTGACGCCGTTCTCGAGCACGACATGAAGATCGACCGTAAGGCCGTTCTCGTCGGCGGAGACAAGCACGCCCTTGCGGAGGCGCTGGCCGGCAAGCAGGCGCACGCTCTCGGCGCCCTGGAGCTGTTCGGCCATACCGACGACGCCATAGCACGTCATCGCGGCATAACCGGCAATATCGGCAATAACGTCGTTCGAGACGCTCAGGCTGCCGTTAATGATCTCAGACACAAGAATCTCCTTATCTGGTGCTCGCGGCACCATCTCGTGGGAGCAATCACTGCAATATTCTACAACGAGCGCGCCATGTTGAGGTGGTGGGTCGCGGGATTACATCCTCGACACGAAATGTTGATATGGCAACGTTCGCTCCAGGCGATCGCGGTATGAAAAAACCCGCCGCATAAGCGACGGGTTTTACAACCTGGCTCCCCGGGTAGGACTCGAACCTACAACAGCGCGGTTAACAGCCGCGTGCTCTACCATTGAGCTACCGAGGAATTTAAAGCCCAACGGAATGGGCTGGAAATTCTGGCTCCCCGGGTAGGACTCGAACCTACAACAGCGCGGTTAACAGCCGCGTGCTCTACCATTGAGCTACCGAGGAATAGGTGCGTGCTCTCAAGCAACGAAGTTTATTATACGGACGAATCAGCTTAGGGCAAGAACTTTTTTGAGAATTTTTCCGACCTAGTAGTTTAAGAACGTCCCCAACGACTACATGAAAGCGCCCTCAAGTGGATGTGCTTGAGGGCGCTTCTTGCTTGACTAGCTTTCGATATAGTCTTTGAGCTTGCTAGAGCGGCTGGGGTGACGGAGCTTGGCCAGGGTCTTGGACTCGATCTGGCGGATGCGCTCACGCGTGACGCCAAATTCGCGGCCGACTTCCTCGAGCGTACGGGGATGTCCGTCGACAAGGCCAAAGCGCAGCTCGATAACCTTGCGCTCACGATCGGCAAGCGAGTCGAGCACCTGGGTGAGCTGCTCCTGCAGCATGGAGAAGCTGGCGGCATCGGGCGGAACGATAGCCTGGGAGTCCTCGATGAAGTCGCCCAGCTGGGAATCCTCTTCCTCGCCGATGGGGGTCTCGAGCGACACGGGCTCCTGCGAAATCTTCTGGATCTCGCGGACGCGGTCGGCACTCATATCCATCTCGGCACCGATCTCCTCGGGGGTCGGGTCGCGACCCAGGTCCTGAAGGAGCTGGCGCTGCACGCGGACGAGCTTGTTGATGGTCTCGACCATGTGCACGGGAATACGGATGGTACGGGCCTGGTCGGCGATAGCACGCGTGATGGCCTGACGGATCCACCACGTGGCGTACGTGGAGAACTTAAAGCCCTTCTGGTAGTCGAACTTCTCGACGGCGCGGATCAGACCGAGGTTGCCCTCCTGGATCAGGTCCAAGAACAGCATGCCGCGACCGACGTAGCGCTTGGCGATGGAGACGACCAGACGCAGGTTGGCGCTGATGAGCGCCTGCTTGGCCTCGAGACCCACGTTCTCGATACGGGTCAGGCGGCGTATCTCGGCGCGGGTAAGCTCGATCTCGCCCGCCTCGGCGGCCTCGAGCTTCTCGGTGGCATCGAGACCGGCCTCGATCTTCATGGCCAGATCGACCTCTTCGGAGGCGGTCAGCAGGTCGACCTTACCGATCTCCTTAAGGTACATACGAACCGGGTCACCGGTCAGCATCACCGTGGAGGCATCGATGCCGCGCACGCGCGAGCGCGAACGGGACGTACGCACGGTGCGCTTCTTCTTGCTCTTGGAAGAACCCATCTCGGCGTCGGCCTGACGGGCCATCTTAAGCTCGTGATCGTCGAGTGAACCGGAATCGTGCTCGTCGTCATCGAAATCATCGGTATCGCTATCGTTATCGTCATCTTCGACGCCCATGGGAGCGTCGTCGTTTCCGCTCGCGGAGATAATCTGGATGCCGCTGTTGCGCAGCGCGGAATACACCGCGTTGAGTTGCTCGTCAGATACATCGATATCCTTCAGGGCGACCTGAATCTCGTCCTCGGTTACCGAAGTCCTGTTTGAGCCGTTGCCCATGAGCTTTGCAACGTAGGATTCCAGCCCAGTACCCGTGCTCTCACTCTTATTTGGCACAGATTCTCCCTTCATAGTCCACAGGACTCATTACTTTAGCACACACCTACACGTCTATACCCAAAATTCAGACTGGATATAGGCGCAAATACGCTGGTTGACCACAACATCTAGGCCTGCTCGGCGCCCGCAGTCTCCAAACCGATCAAACGGAACGGATCCGCCACGCCGCCGATCGACTTTTGGAGCTCACGCTGGCGCTGAGAATCTTGCATCGCCTGCATCGTCAGCACACGGCGTGCCTCATCGTCGAGCGACCGGTCCTGGCGAAGCTTGGCCTGTGCGGCGCGCATGCGGCGCTTGATGGTGTAGAGCTCGAGGGTGTCGAGCATAAACACGATGTTCGTCTCGGTGGGGTGCTTACTCGTCGACGAAATGCGCCCGGCACTCACAAGCGTTGCCGCATCGGGACACACTGAGCGTGCCGCATCCATGCAGGCTGCAGGATCGGTTCCCGGCGGCGTTGCCAGAACAGCCCATGCGATGGACTCGTGACGTGGGTCAACCCACTCGATGGAGCAGATGCGGTCGGCATACGTGCGGAACAGGTCGGGGTAGCTCGTGAGCATGGTCAGCAGCTCGCGCTCCCCTGCCAAGGACTTGCGTTCAAGATCGGTAAGAACCATCGGCGCAGCAGCAGCCGGTGCGCCCGAACCGTCAGCCACAGGCACAGCGCCCATACCATCGGGCACATCGATCGGCGGAAGGTCGTCGACGACCTCCGCGGGCGCGGCACCGTAGGCATCGAGCGGGACGTAGTCGTACGGCTCTTCCTCGACCGGCGCCGCTACTGCCGGCGTGGCGCCCGATGCCCAAGCACCGCGACCGGCATCGCGAGAACCCGATGCCCGACCGCCCGCATTTCCAGAGCGCTCGGCCTGCGCCCTCTGGCGCTCATAGTTTTGCTCGCGACGGCGCTCCGCATCTTCGCGCTTGGCGACGTCGCGAAACACGCGGCCCGAGCTCGCGCGCACGGTCTCTAGATCCAAACCAAGCAGGTCGGCAATCTGGATAAAGTACGTATCGATCATATAGCTGTCACGAAGCGGATAGATGAGCGTCAGCGCATCCTCCAGCGCCTTGGCGCGACCGCCTGGCGTGGTGATGTCGCTCGACTCCTGCAGCGAACGGTAGACAAAGTCCATAAGCGGCTCGGCAGCGTCGATGCGCGCCTGCAGTGCCTCGCCACCGTGTGCCGTGATGAACTCCATGGGATCGTTGCCGTCGGGCAGCACCACGCAGCGCAGGTCCATCGAATCCTGCTCGATAAACTGAATCGCGCGGCGGGCGGCTTTCTGGCCCGCGGCATCGCCGTCGACTGCCTGGGCTTTGCACCGGGCCGTAACGCGC
>CABUAL010000167.1 GCA_902489515.1 uncultured Collinsella sp.
GAGCGACGCGTACTTTATGTACGCGAGCGACGGTTTGAGCGGCAGATCGCCCGGCAGCTGCCCGCTCGCTGACGTATGCTCGACCAGGAGCGCCCCTCTTTGTGCAATCTGCTCGCTAGGGTTCTACCCGTGGTACTCGCCGTTATATTGAATGAGCGTCAGGTCCTCCACGCCGTCGAGCGCGCGAATGGCATCCACATAGGACATGTCAACGCCGTCCGAGAACACCTCCACGGCCATCTCGACCTTGTCACCGCGCATGGTCTTGGACTTCACCGTAAACTTGGTACGCCCAAATGCACGCACGATATCGTCGCCGGCGGTCTGGCCCGTGTAATGGATGACCATCATGTACACGCGCGCCTTGTCCTGGTGACTCGCAAAGCCGGCAATCATCACCACAATCACCACTGCCGTAAGTCCCACGAGCGCGTACATGCCGGCGCCCGCCGTAATGCCTGTGGTAATGGCCCAAAAAAGATACAGCAGGTCGAGCGGGTCCTTAACCGCCGTACGATAGCGGACGATTGACAGAGCACCGACCATACCGAGTGAGATGACCACGTTCGTCGAGATCGCGAGCGTGACCATGCAGGTAAGCACGCACATGCCTACAAGCGTCACGGCAAAGCTGCGCGAATACACCACGCCGGTAAAAAAGCGCTTGTACACGTGATAGATCAGGATGCCCATGGCGAGCGCCACGAGCAGCGAAAGGCCAATCTTGGCAGGGTCGACCTGGCCAAACGCCTCCAAAACGGAGTTCTTAAAAAAGTCCCTGGTGCTCATGGTCTAAATATCCCCTCGGTTCTCAAAATCCGATTCCCAGTAATTAAATCCGCGCAGGTAGGCGGTCTTTTCGTAACACAGGCAGTACTTGGAGACCGCCGTAAGCTCGGCCGCTCCCGGCGGCACCATATCGCGCACCAGCTGCGGGCAAAACTCCGTAAACTTGACCTCCATCACCAGCTTGCCGGGCTCCAGGACCGGCAGCGCGGGCAGCGTCGCGTCAAAGATATCGAAGCTTCCCACCGCGGCACGCACGTTCATGTCAAACGTAATGCGCACGGTGCCCTCATCCATCACCCACGGCTCGCGCTCGTAGTCCACGATGGTCCGCGGGCGCATCATGTTGCAGATGCACTCGATGTAGAACTCGCGGCAGAGCGGATAGGGGCTCCTCAGCAAAAAGTCGTAGTCGCCGGCCAGAATCTGCTCAAACTCGCCGCGCGTGAGCGGCGCATCCTCCTTGTAAATCCAGCTACCGTACTTCTTTTTGCGCTCGAGCTTAATCACCTTGTCGCTGCCGTTATAGATGCGTACGCGATACTTTTTGCGCATGAGAATGCCGGCGTCTTTTTCCTCGTAGGCCGAGTTGCAGTAGTCGTCAAAATACAGGCTGCGAATAGTGTAACCGCCCGCCCGCGCATGCTTGTCCAGCTTAAACACCGGCGCCATGCGACAGGCAAGCGCGGCGTGCTCGCCCTCGTTAATGAGATATTTGAGCTCGTGGCGGTAACGCTCCTGCGTGGTACGCACAGGCGGAGCCGCCAAGCGCTCAAGCAGCGCGCTAGCCCTCCTCATACGTGTCCTCCACGACCCTACCGCCGTCTTGCACGTAAAAACACTTCATGCCGTAGTGCTTGCCGTCGTCGGTCACATAGTAGTCAAACGCATCTTGCGTATAGCCATCGGAGTTGGTGGCACGCACGCGCACAAAATACTGGCCGGCATCGGGCGCATCGCAGGTAACCTCGGGAAGCAGCACGTCCTCGGCCTTAAAGACCACGTCGCTTATGGCATAGTCGCGCGCAAGCTCCACGGTATAGCGAATGTCGCGCGCCTCAAAGTCGTAGGACGCATCCCAGTTAATACGCAGCTTACCGTTATCGATCTGCGGCACGCCGATGTAGAACGGCATGGGCTTTTTAAAACTCTCGCGAAAGCTCTTGTAGTTCTCCTCGATCTCGGAGGGAATCGCCGCGGCGATCTGCTCGTATTGGTCCTTGGTGACAGGCAGATGGTCGATATCGGGCGAAGCAAAGACCAGCGATTCAGTAACCTCGCGGTAGTGCTTGATCATCTTGCTCAGGCGTGCCTCGGTCATATACGAACGCAGGTCCTTGACGGCGCGGTCGAGCTCACTGCGGAACGATTTGCTGCGCAACGCACGATTGAACAGTACGTTGCCCCAGTAGTTGCTTGCGCCGCGCTCCCAGCTCGCGTAGTCCGAAAACCCGGAAAGAGAAAGCTCCAGCTTGCGCAGCATGCCGTCGTTATCCCAATCTAATAAGTACCAGGTATTTGAGTTGAGCGGGCTGTACAGATAGCAGTTACGGTTCTGCGTATCGCAGTTGCCCGTCAGGATCTGAAACGCCAGCCAATAGACCAGGTTCTCGGTATCAAAGTAGGCGTCGAGCACGTCGTCGATCTTTTGCGATTCGTCGTTGAGCTCATCGAGCATCTCGATGAGCTTGGTGTGGTCCGAATCGCCCTTAATCTCGAGCATGCCCTCAAAGTTTGCCTGATTGTAGTCGGGATCGTCGGCGAGCTTAATGGTATCCTCGTAGCGATGGAAATCGAAGCTGTTCACCTTGTACAGGTGCCCGCTCTTATCCAGGCCATGTGCCTTAAGCGCCGTCTTGTTGAGCTGCTCCACCTGCGTAAACAGGCCGTAGTCCTCAAAGGTGTCGTTGGACTTTTCGGTCTGGTCGCACACCCACAGATGCACAAACTGCGTGCGCAGGCCCATCATCTGGGGAATCCCACGGATAAGGTCGTAGGCCATTTTGTTGCGAAAACGCATACCCTCGCCCATGTGCTTGTTGAGCGCAATCGCGCGCTGTTGGCGCCAGGTACCCTTGCCCTTTTTGAGCTCCACCTTGTAATTCTTTTGCGAGTTATTGCTCGATGTCTGACCACGCACTTGCACGGTGGCATTGGGCGCTTCCTCGCCATAGCCAACCTCGCCGGCCACCGGGCCGTCTTCGTCGCCCGGCTGCAGCAGGCCCATAACCTGATAGCGCGTCACGCCCATGTCGGCATAGTCATACACCGAGTACGTGTTGATCTCGGCCCAGCTGTGGTCGGTATTCTCGGAGCTGTTGCCGCGCGAGACCGTCAGGTACATGGTCACAATACCCGAGTCATCGTAGACCTCGTAGAGCTCGTCCTTGTCGCGCAGGTGCTTGGATTGGTCGGAGGCCTCGGCCTTTTTAATCTTGTCCTGCTTTTTGACCTTTTTGGTCGAGGATTCGTCCTGAGACGAACAGCCCGAAAGCAACAGAGCGCCGGCAGCTGCCTCGATCAGGCAGCGGCGAGACATCAACTTATCGATCATCAGAACCTCCCCAATGTTTTTGGTACAGGCGAACCACCATACGTTCAAACGCACTGCGCGGCTCACCGCCCGCGCGCTTGTCCTCGTAGCATTGCTCAACACGGTCGAGCACCCGGCCCAGCTGTGTAAAGCGACCCGTTTTGTCGGTCGCCACAATGGGCTGCTGGCTCAGGATACGATACGGCAAGTTGGCGGTATAGGTATCGAGCCGCAGCAGCGCCACGATAAAAAACACCGCCGCACCCAACAAAAAGCCAAAGCCGTAAAACTGCTGCGGCAAAAGCAACGACACGGCAGTCGCCAGCCCGGCCACAACGGCAAACAGGCCAGAAGCTAGCACGGCTCCCTTGTAGTCGGTAAAGTACAGCAAGATGAGCATCACCGTATTGCCCACGGCATATAGGCCATAGCCCACGCACAGCGTGCGAAAATACCCGTGCATAAGGTTGTTAAAGCCCAACGGTAGGGCCGACAGCACCGTGGTCTCGAGCGAAATGACCGCCGCGGTCACAAACAGCTGCTTGAGCGCACAAAAGCGCAGTTCGCTGTTGAGCGTGGAGAGCATCTCCTCCTCGGCCACCACAATATCGCCTACCACGCCGCCGTCATTGAACAGGCTGTAGTAGTCACGGTAGCGCGGATAGAAGTTGACCTCGACCGAGACCACAAAGTTGACGGTCGTGACCAGGATCGTCAAAAACGCAATGAGCGCCGGCACATCGTAGTAGGGCGCACCATAAAACAAGCCCTTGACCTGCACGCCAATGGGACCGGCCCAAATAATCACCAGGTGCGCAAAGAGCCCCAGATTGGTTAACAGACCCGTGAGCGCCAGCGGCATAAACTGATCGAGCCACCGCAAAAAGGGCCAGGGGCTGCGGTCGCTCTGAGGAAAATACCGGTACAGCAGCACCACGTCCCAGGCGAGCATGACGCCGTAGCCCAGAGCAATTGACGCCAACAGGCCCTCGACCGGCGGCAGTCCCAGCGCCAGCGCGGCCAGGGCGAACAGGCACGCCACGCCAATGGCGGCCGCAAAGCTGCACAGGATGCCGCGGTAATCCTTGATGGCCGTGAGGTAACTCATGCCGTTCCAGTTGACGATCATAATGTTGAACAGCCACAGGCACAGCAGCCCCTGCAGCAGCGTGGCGCCCGAGAACAGCAAAAAGGCGCCGTAGAGCACGGTGCCCGCAACGAGCATGATGGCGCTGGAGCCCCAAAACGAAGGCAGAATCTCATCCTCGCGCTCGGCA
>CABUAL010000168.1 GCA_902489515.1 uncultured Collinsella sp.
CTTACGAACGGCCTCGAGACCTTCGAGATCCCGACGCTCGAGGTCGTCATGACGATCTTGCACGCCGGCGGTAAGTTCGATAACTCGGCCTATAAGGTCTCGGGCGGCCTGCACGGCGTGGGCATCTCCGTCGTCAACGCACTGTCCAAGCGCGTGGTCGTTCAGGTTCGTCGCGATGGCAACACCTACGAGATGGAGTTCTCGCGCGGCAAGACCGTCAAGAAGATGGAGGTCGTGGGCACCTCGGATTCGACGGGCACCACCGTCACCTTCTGGCCCGACGACGAGATCTTCGAGACCTGCATCTACGATTTCGATACGCTGCACAACCGTCTGCAGGAGACGGCGTTCCTCAATAAGAACCTCAAGATCGTGCTGACCGACGAACGCGAGGCGACTCCCCACGTGGAGGAGTTTTGCTACGAGGGCGGCATCATCGACTTCGTCAAGTTCCTCAATGAGGGCAAGGACGTCCCCGAGGCCTTTAAGGAGCCTATCTACATCGAGGGCAAATCGGACCCGGACGCACCTGTGGCCAAGATGGGCGAGGTTGAGGTTTCCCTGCAGTGGAATAGCGGCTACGGCGAGAACGTCATGTCGTTTGCCAACGACATCTACACCCCCGAGGGCGGCATGCACCTTGAGGGCTTCCGCACCGCGCTCACCCGCGTGATCAACGATTACGCGCGCAAGCAGAACCTGCTCAAGGAAAAAGACGCCAACCTGACCGGCGACGATGTGCGCGAGGGCCTTTCGGCCGTTATCTCGGTCAAGCTGCCCGATCCGCAGTTTGAGGGCCAGACCAAGGCCAAGCTCGGCAGCTCCTATATGCGCGCGCTGACGCTCAAGATCGTGACCGACGGCCTCGCCGATTACTTGGAGGAGCATCCCAAGCCCGCCCGCGAGATCGTCAAGAAGGCGCAACAGGCCTGCAAGGCGCGCAACGCCGCCCGCAAGGCGCGCGAAGCGACCCGTCGCAAGAGCCTGCTCGAGACGGCGTCCCTGCCCGGTAAGCTCGCTGACTGCTCGGTGCGCGATGCCGAGCTGACCGAGCTCTTCATCGTAGAGGGCGACTCGGCAGGCGGTTCGGCCAAGGACGGCCGTCGCCGAGACATCCAGGCGATTCTGCCCCTGCGCGGCAAGATTTTGAACGTCGAGCGCGTTGGTGACCATCGCGCGTTCTCGAGTGACACCATCCAGTCGCTGATTACCGCGATCGGCTGCGGCGTCACGACGAGTGCCGGCGACGGCGGCGATTTCGATATCACCAAGGCGCGCTACCACAAGATCATCATCATGACCGATGCAGACGTCGACGGTGCGCATATCCGCATCCTGCTGCTGACGTTCTTCTACAAGTACATGCGTCCGCTGATCGATGCCGGCTACGTCTATGTTGCCTGCCCGCCCATCTTTGGCATTAAGGTGCGCAACAAGATCCACTACGTGTATCCCAACGGCCGCCAGCCCGAAGACGAGATCCTGCGTGACACCATCCAGAGCCTGGGCCTGAACCCTGACGATAACGACGAGGACGGCAAGGCCAAGGACGGCAAGATCACCAAAAAGCGCAAGGGCTATACCGTCCAGCGCTACAAGGGCCTGGGCGAGATGGACCCCAAACAGCTTGCCTCGACGACGATGGATCCAAAGACCCGCATTCTGCAGCGTGTGTCGATCGAGGACGCCGTGGTGGCGGACCGCGCCGTGCGCGAGCTGATGGGTTCCGAGGTCGGCTATCGCCGCGAGTACATTGAAAAACATGCGCATGACGCGCGTTTCCTTGACGCTTAAGAGGAGGTAACGTGGCAGACGATATCAACAATAACGAGGATATGGACGAGGCCGGCGATGCCGGTATGCCCGATGATCTGAAGCGTCTGCTTGCCCGTGCTGAGCAGGGCGAGGACGGCGACCCGGACGCCTATAACCCCGATGCCGATGATGATGAGGAAGAAGACGACGCCGAGCTCGAGGAGAGCTTTGGTGAAGTCGACCGTGGTGCCTCGGCCGGTGAGGATATCAACGGCGGCCAGCTCCAGATTTCGGAGTTCGGTCGCGAGATGAAGCAGTCGTTCATCGAGTATTCGATGTCGGTCATCACGGCGCGCGCCCTGCCGGACGTGCGCGACGGCTTAAAGCCGGTGCACCGCCGCATCCTGTACGCGATGAACGAGAGCGGCATCTACCCCAACCGCCCACATAAGAAGTCGGCCTGGACGGTCGGCGAAGTTATCGGTAAGTACCATCCGCACGGTGACTCCGCGGTCTACGAGGCCATGGTTCGCCTGGCGCAGTGGTTCTCCATGCGCACACCGCTCATCGACGGCCACGGCAACTTCGGTAACATCGATGGCGATGGCGCGGCGGCCATGCGTTACACCGAGAGCCGCCTGGCCAAGCCCGCCATGGAACTGCTGCGTGACTTGCAGAAGGATACCGTCGACTGGCAGCCCAACTACGACGAATCACTCGCCGAGCCCGTGGCGCTGCCCGCGCGCTTCCCCAACCTGCTGGTCAACGGCAGCCAGGGCATCGCCGTCGGCATGGCCACCAACATCGCCCCGCATAACCTCACCGAGGCGATCGAGGCCACCTGCTACCTGATCGACAACCCCGACGCCACCGTCGACGAGCTCATGCAAATCATGCCCGGTCCGGACTTCCCCACCGGCGCCATCATCATGGGCAGCGCCGGCATTAAGCAGAGCTACGAGACCGGCCGCGGCTCCATTACCGTGCGTGCCAAGGCACATGTGGAGTCCACCAAGACCGGTCGCAGCCGCCTGGTCTTTACCGAGATTCCCTACATGGTCAACAAGGGCACCCTGCAGGAGAAGATCGCCCAGCTCGTCAACGACAAGCGCATCGAGGGCATCTCGGATATGCGCGATGAGTCCAACCAGAAGGGCATCCGTCTGGTCATCGAGCTCAAGAAGGGCATCATTCCACAGGTCGTGCTCAACAACCTGTATAAGTACACCTCGCTGCAGACGACCTTTGGCGCCAACAACCTGGCACTCGTCAACGGCGTTCCCAAATGCCTGAGCCTGCGCGAGATGTTGCAGCACTACATCGACCACCAGGTCGACGTCGTCACCCGCCGTACCCGCTTCGACCTTAAGAAGGCCCAGGCCCGCGCGCATATCCTCGAGGGCTACTTGATGGCCCTTGACCATATCGATGAGGTCATTAGCATCATCCGCTCCTCGCAGACCGACTCCGAGGCCAGCAGCCGCCTGATCGAGCGCTTTGGCTTTACGCCCGAGCAGACCACGGCCATCCTCGAGATGAAGCTGCGTCGCCTGACCGGCCTGGAGCGCGACAAGATCCAGGAAGAGTTGGACGGCCTGCGCCGCGCCATCGCCTACTACGAGGACCTGCTGGCGCATGAGGAGAAAATCCTGGGCGTCATCAAGGAGGAGATGCGCGAGATCTCGAAGAAGTTCGGCGACAAACGCCGCACCGAGATCAGCCATGTCGAGAAGGACCTGGATGTCGAGGACCTCATCGCCGACGAGGATATGGTCGTGACCATCACCCACACCGGCTATGTCAAGCGCATTCCGGTGGCTGCCTACCGTGCCCAGAAGCGCGGTGGCAAGGGTGTGTCGGGCGTCAACCTCAAAGAGGACGATGTCATCGATGAGATGTTCATCGCGTCCACGCACGAGTACGTGCTGTTCTTCTCGAGCAAGGGCAAGGTCTATCGCCTGAAGGTGCACGAGCTGCCAGTGGGTACGCGCCAGGCGCGCGGTACCGCGATCGTCAACCTGCTGCCTTTCGAGGAGGGCGAGAAGATCGCGAGCGTCATCAGCTGCCGCGAGTTCCCGGCCGACGAGTATCTGATGTTTGCCACCAAGAGCGGCATGGTCAAGAAGACCGTGATGAGCGCATACGACCGCAGCCGTCGCGACGGCCTGATCGCTATCAACCTGCGTGACGACGACGCGCTGCTGAACGTGCGCCGCGTGCGCGAGGGCGACAAGATTATCCTGGCCACCACTGCGGGCAAGGCGATCATGTTCTCCGAGGAGCAGGTGCGCGCTACCGGCCGCGATACCAGCGGCGTTCGCGGTATCGGTATGAAGGACGGCGTGAGCGTTCTGGGCATGGAAGTCACTAACGGCAACGGCGATCTGTTCGTCATCACCGAGCGCGGCTACGGCAAGCGCACGCCGGTTGCGGACTACCCGGAGCAGAATCGCGGCGGCCAGGGCGTCTACACCATCCAAATGACCGAGCGTAAGGGTAACCTCGCGGCCATGAAGACGGTGGGCCCGCAGCACGAGCTGTTCATCGTGACGGAGGGCGCGACGGTCATTCGCGTCAAGACCGACGAGATCAGCCAGACTGGCCGCGCCACCCAGGGAGTTAAGATGATGACCGTCGACGACAACGACCGCATCTGCGCCGTAGCCCGCATGACGGCCGCCAAAGAGAAGCCCGAGGGCGAAGGTGCCGAGGCCGCAGTCGACACCGAAGAAGCCCCTGTCGATCTAGGCGACGGCAACGACATGCCAGAAGATCTCCTCGACGAGTAAGTAGTCCTCTCCGGTCAAAAACATCAGACCCCATATATCGGCGG
>CABUAL010000169.1 GCA_902489515.1 uncultured Collinsella sp.
CCGCCTCGACCGCCCTCGGCCCTCACCCACCTCAACTGCCCTCAACTACATAGAGCTGGTCGAGAAGGGCCCAAGCTAGCAGGCGCCTTCCTCGTCGTCGTTGGGCCGGTAGGTGATGAACTCGATGACGAAGGCCAGGACGGCAGAGACGAGCGAGGCGATGATCGCGAAGATCATGTGGGAGATTCCGGCGCCACCAGGGGTCCCGTCGATGAAGTTGAGCAGGTTGAAGACACCGAGGCCACCCGAGATGTACATGAGGGCGCCCGTCATTCCCACGATGGCGCCGCCCACGGCGGAGCTCAGGCATGCCACGACGAACGCGCGCTTGTTGGGGAGGGCGATGCCGTAGATGCCCGGCTCGGTGACGCCGAAGAAGAAGGCGGAGATCATCGCGGGAAGGGCGATGCCGCGGAAGCGCTCGTCCTTGTTTCTGAGATACATGGCAAAGATGACCGCTCCGAGCGCGAACCCGTGGCCGACGGTGGCGGCCAGCACGCTGTCGTGGCCGAGGGTGTTCAGGTTCATGATGGAGATGGGGATGAGGCTCCAGTGGAAGCCAAAGATGACAAGGCACATCCACAGTCCGCCGACCAGGGCGCTGCCCAAGACGGAACCAACCACGGGAAGCTGGAAGATGAACGAGAACGCCGCGCTCAGCAGGTTGGTGATGAGGGTGGCCACCGGGCCGATGACGAGGTAGCCCAAGACGATGGAGACCGTCATCGTGGCGAGCGGGACGAGGAACATCTTGAGCGCAGCCGGCATCCAGCTCTTGAGCCAGCGCTCAATGATAGAGCCGAACCACACCATGAGAAGGACGGGAATCACCGAGCTCACGTAGCCGGACACGGGCATGATGATGGGGACCCCGAGGGCGGTGGCGTACCACGAGAACGTGCCGGCCACGCCGAGGTCGATGCTGCCGAGCGCCTCGCCCGAGGTCAGGGCGACCATCGTCGGGTAGAGGAGCGCCACGCCGATTGCCACGCCGGTGAACTCGTTCATACGGAACTTGCGCGCGGCACTGAACGCCAGGGCGACGGGAAGGAAGTAGAAGAAGCCGTCAGCCACGGTGTAGAGCAGCGTGTAGAGGCCGTCGTTTGCAAAGGCCGGGACGAAGTAGGTAATGAGGGCAAGCAGTCCCTTCATGATGCCTGCGGCGGCAAGCGGTCCCAGGATGGGCTGGAAGATGCCAGAGATGAGGTCGATGATGACGGAGGCAACGGTCTTTTCGCCCTGGGGCTCGTCGTCGGCGCTTGCGCCGCCCGAGAAGTTACCGGCCTCCAGGACCGCGTCGTAGACGTCCTCGACGATGTTACCCACGACCACCTGATACTGGCCGTTGGCCTGGATGACCTGGATGACGCCCTTGAGGTCCTCGATCTTGGCCGTGTTGGCGCGGGACTCGTCCTTGAGCTTGAAGCGCACGCGCGTGATGCAGTGCGCGACGCTGGCGACGTTCTCGGCGCCGCCTACGTTCTCGAGTATGGATCTGGCCAGATCGTCGTATTTTTCAGCCATTATTTTCTCCTTAGTGATATTGCCCGGGCGGCTAGCCCAGGTCGCCTCCGTTGGTGGCGATGGCCTGTCGGTACCAGTAGAAGCTCTTCTTGCGCCTGCGCACGAGCGTGCCGTTGCCCAGGTTGTCGCGGTCCACGTAGATGAAGCCGTAGCGCTTCTCCATCTCGCCGGAGCCCGCACTCACGAGGTCGATCGGCCCCCAGGTGGTGTAGCCGAGCATCTCGACGCCGTCCTGCTCGATGGCGTCGCGCATGGCCTCGATGTGCTCGCGCAGGTAGGCGATACGGTAGTCGTCCTCGATCGTGCCGTCGGGAAGCACCTCGTCATAGGCGCCGAGGCCGTTGAGCAGGACCGGGCAGAGCATGCCAAAGAAGCCGGCGATGACGGCAAAGGGCAGGATGCCCTGGGCGAGGACGCCCGAAACGACGTAGTCTGGGCACACCGTGAGCGACATGACCACGGAGCCCGCGCATACGATGACGCCACGCTGCTCGGACGAGCAGGGGGCCTCGACCTTGCCGGAGAGGGTGACAAAGAGGGAACAGGACACGGCCGCCCCCAGCGCGCAGAGCAGGGCCACGGGGTCGTACCCGGTGATGCCGGTCTTGTAAACGCCGCTGGCGAACACCGTTCCGAAGACGATGACCAAGGCGGAGACCACTTGGAGGACCCTCGGCGGTCGGCGCGTCATGACGGCCTGCCACAGGAGCCCCAGCCACGTGAACTGGAAGAGGAGCGTGAGCGCCACCGGGGCGGACAGCACGCTCATGGCGTAGCAGTAGAGGATTGAGGTGAGGCAGGTGAGGGCTCCCAGGCCCATGAGCTTGAGGGCGAGCTTCCAGCCCACGCGCTGCCATCGGTGCCCGAGTGCGTTGCCCGCGAGTGTGGCGAGGGCGAAGAAGAGGCAGCCGAACCACGCCTGGCTCGCCACCACCTGCGCCGAGGTGAAGCCCGCGGCGTAGGCGAGCTTGTAGGTCGTGGCCATCGCGCCGTAGCAGGCGCCGCCCGCAAAGACCTGGAGCGCCGCCTTGGCCTGTCCCGCGCCCGTGGCTCCTGCCCCGGCGGCCTGTTGCTTGATTGTGTTTGTTCCTGCCATTAGGCTCCCTTCCGTCTGCTGTCTTGCAGATGCACGTCTCGTGCGTCTGTTCCCTGCAGTCGGAAGGTGGGCTCGTGCGGTCTTCTGGCAGTGCATGTGGCACCTGCTGCCAAGACGAAAAAAGCCACGCAACCGACTGCTCGGTTGCGTGGCAAAAAGGTGGCTAGCGCCCAGAAAAGTCCACGCGTTTTTAGACTGAGACAAAGTACTACAACAGGTGAGATTCCGTCAAGAAAAACCGAGGAAAAAAATGAGTCTCTGCCCGCCGTACCTGTGGCGGTCGTTCCCCGAACGGGGCGGTGTGTTGGGGACTGTCTCGGTCTGTAACAGTAAGACCCGGTTTTGGTCCGTAGATGTTACAGATTTAGACGTTTTGTCGGGGCGGTTTCCGTTTGTCTTGATCTGTAACAGTTAGGGGTCAAAAGTGGGCCTAGATGTTACAGATCGAGATTGTTGAGGATGGGTGAGGGTAGCTAAAATAGCCCCGTCCCCTTTTAAACATTCCTTTTTAAACATTGGGAAATCGAGCGTGGCAAGCGGAGGTCTTCGGGGTATAAGACGGCTAATTGTATGCCGCCTTACGAAAGGAACTCTCATGCCCAGCGTTGCCGTTCTCGCCGCCGATGGCTTTGAAACTATTGAATGCCTGACCATGGTCGATGTCATGCGTCGCGGCGGCGTGCGCGCCACGCTCGTCTCGATCATGCCCACACGCGAGGTCGTGAGCTCGCTGCAGATTCCCGTGACCTGCGATGCGCTCTTTGACGAAATCAACTTTGAGGAGTACGACTGCATCGTGCTGCCTGGCGGCCTGCCCGGAGCCACCAACTTGCGCGCCGACCAGCGTGTCTGCGATGTAGTCTGCGAGTTCGCCGCAACCAAGCATGTTGCCGCCATCTGCGCCGCCCCGTTTATCCTGGGCGAGCTTGGTCTGCTCGAGGGACGCCGAGCCACGTGCTTCCCCGGCTTTGAGAAGAGCTTCCCCGAGGGTGCTTATACCGGCGAGAAGGTCACGCAAGACGGCAACATCATCACTGCCAGCGGCATGGCACAGTCACTTCCCTTTGCCTTGGAGCTGCTGCGCACACTCGCCGGCGACAAGGCCGTCGAGAAGGTTGCCGAGGGCATCCAGCTATGATTTTGGCTTCGCAATCGCCGCGCCGCATAGAGCTGATGCGCGAGGCGGGCTATGACGTTCGCGTAATTCCCGCAGATATCGACGAAACGCCTTTTGATGGCGAAGCTCCGCTTACGCTTGTCGAACGTTTGGCACGCGCCAAAGCCGCTGCCGTTGCCTCCGAGCACGCCGAACCCAACGAACTGACTGTCGCAGCCGATACCATTGTCACCTTTGACGGGCAAATTTTGGGCAAGCCGGCAGACGAGGACGAGGCACGCACCATGCTCCGCGAGCTTTCGGGCCGCACGCACCAGGTGGCAACCGGCGTCTGCATCGTTAAAGCCGGCGACGCTGCAGCTCCGCATGCCGCCGAAAGTCTGTCGTTTGTCGATGTGACCGACGTGACGTTCTACGAGCTTACCGAGGAGCAGATCGGGCACTATGTTGCCTCCGGCGAACCCATGGACAAGGCAGGAGCCTACGGTATCCAGGGCACAGGCGGCCGCATGCTCGTGCATGACATTTCGGGCGACTTCTACAACGTGGTGGGCTTACCCATCGCTCGCGTCGCACGCGCGATTCAAAAACTCTCGTAATTGCATCTGGCGCTGGGTATCCCCCGGCGCCTACAATTTTGCCGTACCGTACGGATCCCGACCGAGCATAAGGCCCGGCGGAAAACCGATAGGAGAAAACATGGACACCCTGCTCGAAGCCATTGACGTTTGCGATGTCGATGGCTTTTGCTTTGGCAACTATACAGACGAGGAGGCCGGCACCGGCTGCACCGTAATCGTGGCGCCCGAGGGGGGATCGCCAAAGGC
>CABUAL010000170.1 GCA_902489515.1 uncultured Collinsella sp.
CCCCGCCAACAAGCCATCAATGTTCTCGCCCAAAACCGAATGGATGCACAGCGCCTCCTGTTGATCCTCGACGGAAAGCTCGGGCAGGATGCCGGTCATACGGCGTGCGAGCATCGTCTTGCCCGATCCCGGGGACCCAATCATGAGCAAGCCGAGTTCTCCTGCCGCCGCAAGCGCCATGCCGCGTTTAGCGACTTCCTGCCCCAGCACGTCTGCATAGTCGAGCTCGGGCTCAAAGGTCGCCTCGACACCCTCGGAATCCAAGTAGTGCCGTGCGGCATCGCCCATGCCGTGAGCAAGCTGAGACAGATGGTCGATAAAGCCGCAATCCACGCCCGCGAGTGGCACATGCTGGTCGGACCTGCCGGCGATAAAAGACAGCCCCATGTCGCGAGCCAATAGCTGAAACGCCACCTCGCCTTTGACAGGAAGCACCGTGCCGTCCAAGCCGAGCTCGCCGGCGATAAGACAACGATCGAGGTTGTCGCGGGGAATCTGACCATCGGCCGCTAGAACCGCGATGGCGATGGGCAGATCAAAGCCGCTACCGGTCTTGCGAATATCGCCGGGCGCCAGATTGACCGTAATGCCCGAGCGCGGGATCTCAAAGCCGGCCGAGCGCATCGCACAGCGAATACGACCACGTGACTCCATCACCTCCATACTCGGGATGCCGAGCATCTGAATGCCCGGAACGCCGCCGGCAAGCGAGACCTCGACCGTGACGTGAATCGCCTCGACACCGCGGATGCAGGCCGCGTGAACGGCAAACGTCTCGAACGCCATCACGACACCTGCCAATCGAACGCGTTGTACTGATGCTCGATCTCGGCGATATGCCCGCCGCGAATGGTGACACCCACTGCATCGAAGCGGATCGCCTTGAGCGGATAGTGCTCCATGAGATAGCAACTTGCGATACGGCGATACCGACGCTGCTTTTGGGCATCCACGGCCTCCTCGGGAAAGACCCGCGTGGTGCAATCCAGGGCGACGCGCCTGGTCTTGACCTCGGCCATCACCACGACATCGTCAAGCTCATCGAGCAGCACCAGATCGGCTTCGCCCTCGGTGCAACGATAACCCTGCTCCAGCAAGGTGTAGCCGCGCTCGTTAAAGTAGTCGATGGTGATCAGCTCGCCCAGCATGCCCAGCTCACGGGGACTGAGTCCCTTGATAAACTCGGGCGTCATCGCCCCGCAGTCGAGCTCGCCGTTTTCCCAACGCTCCTTGAGCTGCTGCGTCTTGCTCTTTTTGCTTGCGGCACTCATGGGGTCTCCTTTCCCGCACACTGCATTGCCCCGATGATGAGGGCACCTTTCATGCGGGTAAGTACAGGAAGCAAACCAAAAGCTGACCAAATGCCGTCAAAAAACGGGCCGTACGCAGCAATGGTGTTGCATACGGCCCGCTACCAGCAAGTTTATAAAACCCCAGAGGTCCCTGTCTCCACAATTGGCCTAGAAAAGGCGCTCAGTCTGCAGAAAGTTTCCGCAAAAGCTCACGCGGTGCAGCGGACAAAGTCCATGTTTGCGAATGGCCTCGATATGCTCGGGGCTTGCATAGCCCTTCGACTCGGCCAGATGGTACTCGGGGTACTCGGCGTCGTACTCGACCATCATCTCGTCACGCGTGACCTTGGCCATGATGGACGCCGCGGCGATGCAGGCGATCTTGGCATCGCCCTTCACCACATCGCGCTCGTTAGGAACGGCGCCCAAGGGGTTGCCATCCATAAGCACGCAATCGGGCTCGAGCCCTGTATCGGCCACGGCGCCTGCAACGGCGGTACGGATAGCACGGGCCATGCCCATCTCATCGATATCCTTAGGCGCGATATGGCAAAAACCGATCGCCGTCGCCACCTCGGCAATCTTCACTGAGAGCAACTCGCGGCGCGCCGGCGTGAGCTTTTTGGAATCGTTGATGCCCCAGACGCGCGGCTCCATAGGAAGGCAGACAGCGCATACCGTCAAAGGACCGGCCACCGATCCGCGACCCACCTCGTCGACACCAACGACCACCCCATCGCCGCCAAGCTCATGCATAAGCTCGTACATGTCATTGACGCGCTCGCGCTCGGCAAGCTCTTTGGCATGGCGTTTGAGGGCGCGTTCGCAAGCCTTGATCACCTGCTGGCGCGGATCCTCGCGATAATGCTCCACGAGGGCGGGAATCTCCTCAAACGTAGCGCTCGCCAGCTCGCCAGCAACTTGCGATGCCGAAACCGAGCTCGTCATATTGGCCATACCAGGCCCTCCTTGCATGCAAATCGGATAAAAAGAAGGGCCACCCGAAGGTGACCCTTACGTCCAAACGAGTGGACAGACGCTGCGATCTTCTTAGCGCTTCTCGGGGATGCGAGCAGCCTTGCCCACCTTGTCGCGGAGGTAGTACAGCTTGGCGCGACGGACGCGACCATGACGAACGACCTCGAGCTTGGCGATCTTGGGGCTGTGAAGCGGGAAGGTACGCTCAACACCGACACCGAAGGACATCTTGCGGACGGTGAAGGTCTCGCGGGCACCGGCGCCGGCCATGCGGATGACGTCGCCCTGGAAGACCTGGATGCGCTCGCGGTCGCCTTCCTTAATGCGGTAGTGAACCTTGACGTTGTCGGCGACGCGAACCTGAGGAATGTCCTCGCGGATCTGCTGACGCTCGATTGCGCGGATGTAATCCATGTGCAATTCCTTACTCTTCTAGAGGTGCCGTACCACCTTGGCCGGCACGTAGTTGAACAAACGTATTCGAGTATACACGCGCGGGTTTCTGCTGCAAGAACAATTTTTTACGCAGACAAAAAGACAAAACCCGCACATGATAACCGCCAGCCTCACGAATGAGACGGGCGGCATGAAGGGGGCTACGCTAGGCGTCTAAACCCAAAACGTTAGGCGGAACGCTTGGCCTCGAGCTTGGCCTGAGCGGCAGCCAGGCGTGCGAGGGGCACGCGGTAGGGCGAGCAGGACACGTAGTCCACGTCGGCCACGTTAAACAGGCCTTTGATGGACTTGGGGTCGCCGCCGTGCTCGCCGCACACGCCAAAGTGCATGTCGGGATTGGTGGCGCGACCCTTCTCGACGGCCATACGCACCAGCTCGAGCACCGCTGTGTCGATGGTCTCGAAGGGATTGTCCTTCAAGATCTTCTTATGCATGTACAGCGGGATGAACTTAGCCTCGGCGTCATCACGCGAGAAACCGAAGGTCGTCTGGGTGAGGTCGTTGGTGCCAAAGCAGAAGAAGTCTGCGTGATGGGCGATCTCATCAGCGACCATGCAGGCGCGCGGCAGCTCGAGCATCGTGCCCACGGGAATATTGAGCTCGACGCCCTCTTCGTCGTAAACCTCGGCGATCACGCGCTCGATAACCTCGCGGGTCTGAACATGCTCGGCCGTAATGGAAACGAGCGGGACCATAATCTCGGGACGCGGATCGACGCCCTCCTTGATGAGGCGAGCGGCAGCCGTGGCGACGGAGCGGACCTGCATGAGCGGCAGATCGCTAAAGACGATGGACAGGCGCACGCCGCGTAGGCCGAGCATCGGGTTGGACTCGACCATGCCGTCGATACGACGCAGGCGGGCGCGCAGGACGGCAAGCTCTTCCTCGCTGGCGCCAGCGGCTTCCTTCTTGGTGATGGCGACCTCGAGCTCGCGAGGATTATCCAGGAACTCATGAAGCGGCGGATCGAGCAGGCGGACGACCACATCGCGACCGGACATGGTCTTGAACATCGCCAGGAAGTCCTCGGTCTGAACCTTGAGCAGGTCGGCCAGGGCCTGCTGCTTCACGGCCTCATCGTCAGACAGGATAAAGCTCTGGATGATGTTCTTACGGTCACCCAGGAACATGTGCTCGGTGCGGCATAGGCCGATGGCCTCGGCACCAAACTCGAGTGCGAGCGCGGCGTCCTCGGGGTTGTCGGCGTTGACGCGCACGTGGTTGGCGTGACCGTCGGTCTCGTCCAGACGGATCTCGTCGGCCCAGGACAGGATGGTGTCCAGATCGCCGGTGAGCTCGGCCGAAACCAGATCAACGGCGCCGTCGACGACGATACCCTGGGTGCCGTCGATGGAGATGACATCACCCTCGCGCAGTACGCGGTCGCTGCCCTCGATGCGCACGACCTTCTCGGCGGCGTCAATATGGAAGCGCTCAACGCCACAGACGCAGGGCGTACCCATGCCGCGGGCGATAACGGCGGCATGGCTCGTCTTGCCACCGTGGCTGGTCAGGATACCCTCGGCGGCGACCATGCCCTTCAGGTCGTCGGGGTTAGTCTCCCAGCGAACCAAAATGACCTTGTGACCCTCGTTGGCGCGCGCGACGGCGTCATCGCTCGAGAACACGACCTCGCCCACGGCGGCGCCGGGGCTGGCGTTCAGACCGCTGGCCAGCGCCTCGTACCTCTTGGAAGCGTCAAACTGCGGGTGCAGGAGCTGGTCGAGTTGCGCGGGATCGATACGGCTCACGGCCTCTTCGCGGGTGATCAGGCCTTCCTCGACCATTTC
>CABUAL010000171.1 GCA_902489515.1 uncultured Collinsella sp.
CAAATATGAGTCAATAGCTGCGGATATTCGTCCCGCCTCCAATCGGAGGCTCAAAGACACGAAAGCGAGGACTTCGATGGCACAGTATCAGCTGCCCAGCGACTTTTTCTTTGGCGCGGCCATGTCCGGTCCGCAGACCGAGGGCCAGTGGAACCAGGGCGGCAAGCTCGAGAACCTGTGGGACACCTGGTCCATGCAGGATCTGGGCTCGTTCTATAACCGCGTGGGTTCCTATGCCGGTAACGACTTTATGGCCAAGTACAAGGACGACCTTCGCATCATGAAGGACCTGGGCCTGGATACCTATCGCACCTCCATCCAGTGGAGCCGCCTGCTCGATGCCGACGGCAACCTCAACGAGGAGGGTGCTGCGTGGTACCACGAGCTGTTCCGCGCTTCCCGCGAGGCAGGCCTGGAGCCGTTCGTCAACCTTTACCACTTCGATATGCCCACCTATCTCTTTGACCGTGGCGGTTGGGAGAGCCGCGAGGTCGTCGAGGCCTACGCGCATTACGCCGACGTCGCCTTCCGCGAGTTCGGTCAAGAGATCAAGTACTGGTTTACCTTTAACGAGCCCATCGTCGAGCCCGAGCAGCGCTACCAGGAGGGCGTGTGGTTCCCGCAGCTCCACGACTTCAACCGTGCTCGCACCGTGCAGTACCACATTTCGCTGGCGCACGCGCTGGCTGTTGCCAACTATCGCAAGGCCTATGACAAGGGCGCCGTTCGCGCCGATGCCAAGATCGGCATGATCAACTGCTTCACCCCGGTCTAC
The DNA here is from genome assembly GCA_902489515.1 of uncultured Collinsella sp. Lineage (GTDB taxonomy): Bacteria > Actinomycetota > Coriobacteriia > Coriobacteriales > Coriobacteriaceae > Collinsella. The sequence goes on from CABUAL010000171.1 coordinate 776, forward strand.
ACCAAGGAGAACCCCAGCGAGGCAGACCTCGAGGCCGTGCGTATGACCAGCGGCATCAACAATCGCTGGTGGCTCGACCTTATCACCAAGGGCGAGCTTCCCGCCGACGTGCTCGACAGCCTGGCCGAGGGCGGTGTCAAGCTTCCGTTCCGCGCCGGTGACCAGGAGATCCTCAAGCAGGGCGTCGTTGACTGGCTTGGCTGCAACTACTACCATCCCACGCGCGTCCAGGCGCCGGCGAGCAAGATCGACCAGTACGGTCTGCCGCACTTTGCCGACGAGTACGTGTGGCCCGATGCCGTCATGAACAAGAGCCGCGGCTGGGAGATTTACCCGAAGGGCCTCTACGACTTTGGCATGGACTGCGCCAAGAACTATCCCGATCTTGAGTGGTTCGTCTCCGAGAACGGCATCGGCATCATGGACGAGTACAAGAATCGTGACGCCGAGGGAACCATTCAGGACGACTATCGCGTCGACTTTGTGCGCCAGCACCTTGAGTGGGTCGCCAAGGCCATTGACGAAGGGGCCAAGTGCCGCGGCTACCACTACTGGGCCGTCATTGACAACTGGTCCTGGGCAAATGCCTTCAAGAACCGTTATGGCTTTGTCGAGGTCGACCTCATGGACGGCTATCAGCGCCGTCTTAAGAAATCGGCAGCTTGGCTCAAGCAGGTCGCCACGACCCACGTGGTGGATTAGCGATCGGGCGCTCAGCCCCAAAACGGGCGCTCAGCCCCTGCGCAAACGCGCAATAACATTGGCACATCTGGTGGCAGAGGGCGACAGACCACCGTGCGCATAGGAAAAGGCCGGATTTGAAAGTTAGGAGCAATCATGGCCAGTGACAACGGAAAGAGCTTCCTCGACAAATTTGCCGAGGTCTCTGCGAAGGTGGGAAACCAGGTTCATCTGCGTTCCCTGCGCGATGCCTTCGCGACCATCACGCCGCTCTATATCCTTGCGGGTATCGCGGTTCTTATCAACAACGTCGTGTTCCCTCTGTTCCCGCTCGATGCGGCGGGCCTCGCCAACCTCCAGACCTGGGGCTCGGCAATCACCCTGGGCACCCTTAACGTGTCCGCCATTATCCTGGCCGGTCTGATTGGCTACAGCCTCGCCAAGAACGAGCGTTTCGATAACCCGCTTGCCTGCGTGGTTGTCGCTATCTCTGCCTTCGTCATCATGATGCCGCAGCAGATCACCGCCACCCTTGCCGCCACGAGCCCGCTTCTCACCGACAAGATCACCTCCGCCGAGGTCACCGGTGCCCTTTCGACCGCCAACACCGGTACCAACGGCCTGTTCTCGGCCATCATCATCGCCCTGCTCTCCACGACGCTCTTCATCAAGATCTCGGGCGTCGAGAAGCTCAAGGTCAAGCTGGGCGAGGGCGTACCTCCTGCGGTCTCCAACTCCTTCAACGTCATGATCCCAATGCTGCTCAACCTCTCGATCTTCGCTATCGCCTCGGCCCTGCTCGCCGTCTGCGCCGGCACCGACCTGTGCACCATCATCTCCACCTGCATCTCCAACCCGCTCAAGAGCATCATGAACGCCGGTCCGTGGGCTGTCATCCTCATCTACACCCTCGCCAACCTGCTGTTCTGCGTTGGTATTCACCAGTCCACCATCTCGGGCGCTACCGTCGAGCCGATCCTGACCATGCTCATCGTCGACAACATGGCTACCTTTGCCGCCGGCGGTACCATCCAGCCCGATCACTACATGAACATGCAGATCGTCAACAGCTTCGCCCTCATCGGCGGCTCGGGCTGCACCCTCATGCTGCTGCTCGACACCTTCCTGTTCTCCAAGAACAAGGCCTCCAAGACCGTTGCCAAGATGGCCATTCTGCCTGGCCTGTTCAACATCAACGAGCCGGTCATCTACGGTTACCCCATCGTGTACAACCTGCCGCTCATGATTCCGTTCGTGCTTCTTCCCGACCTGTTCATCGGTGTCACCTATGGCCTGACCTGCGCTGGCATCATCAGCCCCTGCATCGCTCAGGTGCCTTGGACCATGCCGCCCGTCATCAACGCCCTGCTTGCTACGGGCTTTGACTGGCGCGCCGGCGTGTGGCAGGCTCTGGAGCTGGTCATCGGCATGGCTGTCTACCTGCCCTTTATGAGGATCTCCGAGAAGGCCATCGCCAAGCAGGAGGCCCTCGCCGAGCAGAACGCCTAGCGTTTGTCCATTCCACCCTTGCGGGTACCGATGCTTGGTACCGGTACCCGTATCTCCTTTTTTGCCTAAACGTGCAAAACAGGGGAAAGATAACCACAAGGATTTATCCAGTTTGTCGTCTGCGCGCCGCGCAGTTATAAGGAGGAAACCATGAAGAAGATCATGCTTTGCTGCAATGCCGGCATGTCCACGAGTCTGCTGGTCCAGAAGATGCAGTCCGAGGTCGCGAGCCGTGGTCTGGACATCGAGGTCGAAGCCCGTCCTATGAATGAGGCCCACGATCACCTGGACGAGTGCGACATCCTGCTGCTCGGCCCGCAGATCGGCTACACCAAGGGCGACTTTGAGAAGGAGGCCGCCGGCCGTTTCCCGGTCGAGGTCATCAACATGGTCGACTATGGCCGCATGAACGCCGCCGGCATCATCGACCACTGCGTCAGCGTGATGGGCTAGGTGCAGCGCATGGAGGATATGAACGAACTGCAGATGACCTGCTTCGAGATCATCAGCTACGTCGGTACCGCCAAGAGCATGTACATCAACGCCGTGCAGAAGGCCAAGGAGGGCGATTTCGACGCCGCCGAGGAGCTCATTAAGCAGGGCGACGAGGCCTATAACGGCGGCCACGATGTTCACATGGGACTTCTTAAGAAGGAGGCCAATGGCGAGCGCAACGGCGAGGCCCCGCTGATTCTGCTGCACGCCGAGGACCAGATGGCCGGCACCGAGACCATGCGCGTCATGGCCACGGAGCTCATTGAGGTCCACAAACAGCTACAGGCACTCAAGGCCTAGCTGGCGTTTTCGCCGCGACGGATCGTGCGGTTCGCATACAATCCAGTCCCTTTTGCAGGCGCCGGGAGTCTCCCTCTCCCGGCGCTTTTTGTTTGGCGAGTTGCTGAGCGTCATTGCTCGTTGAGCGGGCGGACGTTTCCCCAGATAAAACCTGCCAAAACAAACCTGTCCCTTTTTGGCTGGTTTTTGTCTTGAGAGCGGTACCATACAGGCAATGTTTAAACGAGAAAGGTGGGCTCTCATGGAACCTAAGCAGTACTACATCGGCATTGACGTCGGCGGCACTTCGGTTAAGGAGGGCCTGTTCGACGAGGACGGCAACCTGCTTGCCAAGGCCAGCGTGCCCACGCCTCCCATCGTCGACGCTGCGGGCTTTGCCGCGGTAACCGAGGCTATCGACCAGGTGGTCGCCAAGGCTCAGATTCCGCGCGCCTTTGTGGCGGGCATCGGCCTGGCCGTTCCGTGCCCCATTCCGGCTGCGGGCGATGCCAAGGTCAAGGCGAACATCTCCATCAACCTGCCCGAGCTTAAGATTGCCATTCAGGAGCACTGCCCCGACGCGGTCGTAAAGTACGAGAACGACGCCAACGCCGCCGCCATGGGCGAGGCCTGGCTCGGCTCTGCCAAGGGCGTGCAGAACGTGGTGATGGTCACCATCGGTACCGGCGTGGGCGGCGGCGTCATCATCAACGGCGACGTTGTGTCGGGCGGGCGATAAGCGCCAGGGCACGGCCGAGGTAG
>CABUAL010000172.1 GCA_902489515.1 uncultured Collinsella sp.
GGCCGCCACGCCCTACATCATGGGCTTTACACCCGACGCGCGGAAAACGTTGCGCTCACAGGTACCGTTGCTGGCGCGCAGCTCGGCCAGATTGCGATACAGGCCGCCATGGTTCTCGGCGATGGACTGGTCGTTATCGTTGACGATGATGATCAGGTTGCTATCGAGTTCGGCGGCATTGTTAAAGCCCTCAAACGCCAGGCCGCCCGAAAGCGAGCCGTCGCCAATAACGGTAATGACGTTGTACGTATCGCCCGCCAGGTCGCGCGCGTGGGCAAGGCCGCAGCCCAGGCTCACCGACGTGGAGGTATGGCCCATGGCGAACAGGTCGTGCTCGGACTCGTCGGGATTGGCAAAGCCAGAAGCCTCACCATAACGCTCCGGATCGATATAAGTGTACGCGCGCCCCGTCAGCGCCTTGTGGGCGTAGGTCTGGTGCGAAACGTCAAAGACAATCTTGTCGATGGGGGAGTTAAACACGCGATGAAGCGCAACCGTAAGCTCAACGACGCCCAGGTTGGGGGCAACGTGCCCGCCGACGGCGGCGGAGCTTTCGAGGATTGCCTGGCGAATCTCGCCGCAGAGCAGCGGAAGCTCGGCGCGGTCGAGAGCCTTGACGTCCTCGGGCGTTGTCGTTTGCGTAAGCAGCATCGTTGTGGGTTACTCCATGCGAATCGAGCACCGGCGCTCCCTCGGCCGGCACAATTGCACAAAACAGTCTCGCACATTTTGGCGTTTGATATGTGACGGCGGCGCGGTAATTCGACAACTGGTGGGGCAAAACGTTTTGTCCGATGCCATACTGATAGGTTCCATGATGATTTTATTCAATGCGTGCAGGCCGTGGCTTGTCGCCGTGAGCCGCTGGAAGGAGGCAGCATGTCCGATGTCGTTCGTGCCGAGAAAATCGCGTGCGAAGTGGACCATGCTGCCCGTCAACTGGCACAGGCGGGCCGTCTGGACCTGACGCGCGAGTTTATCCAGCATGGCGATGTGACGGTGTATACGCATGTGACCTCGGTAGCGCAGGCGAGTCTGTCCTTTGCCGAGCGCTTGGGCCGCGTCGGTGTCTCGGTTGACCGCGCCTCGTTGCTGCGCGGGGCCCTGCTGCACGATTACTTTCTCTATGACTGGCACGATCCCGACCCAAGCCATCGGCTGCATGGCTTTCGCCACCCGTTTTTTGCCCTGGCACGTGCGGAGGAAGATTTTGAGCTGACGCCGCGCGAACGGAATATTATCGTGCGGCATATGTTTCCGCTGGTGCCAGTGCCGCCGACGTGTCGTGAAGCTTGGATTGTATGCCTGGCAGATAAATGGTGCGCTCTGCGCGAGACGGTTGCCGGCCGCCTGCCGCGCAAGGACGAGGCGGACGATGGCATGAGTGGCGAATCGAGCGAGAAGAGGAGAGGGTAGACGGTGGGGACCGCGATTGACATGGCATTTGACGGCGCGACGCTTGCCGCCTGTCCGCTCTCGGCGCTGGTACTCTCGTTTGCCTTCTACGGTTTTTGCGGTTGGGCATGGGAATCGACAGTCTGCGCCATGCTCAACCACGGACGCTTTGCCAACAGCGGCTTTTTGCTGGGGCCGTGCTGCCCTATCTATGGCGCGGGCGGCATTGCCTGCTGGCTGCTGTTGCGCGGAATTCCGGATGCCTCGAGCCAGTTTGTCGCTGCAGGGCTCGTATGCAGCGTGATTGAGTACAGCGTAGGCGTGCTGCTGGAAAAAACAACGGGGGCTCGCTTTTGGGACTATTCGCACCTGCCGTTTAACCTGCACGGACGCATCTGTCTGTACTGGGCATGCGCGTTTGGCTTGGGTGCGTTGTGCATTTGCCGTTTAGTGGAGCCGGCATTGTTGGGGCTGCTTGGCCATCTGCCGGTGCTGATTGTGCGGCTGTCCGCTTTTATCGTCGCGGTCGCGATGATGGTCGACGCGGCATGCTCGTTGGCGAGCTGGCGGCGTCTGTCCGATCAGCTGGAGCGCGTCCGGGCCGACCTTGCCGACCGCATCAACGAGTCGCTCGCCGATGCGTCCGACTCCATGCTCGAACGTATTCCCGATTCGGCGATCGACTCGGTGGCACAGACGCATATCCGCAGCCGTGCCGTTAACGCGTGGCTGGCGGAGCTGGGCGACGCGACGCTCGATGCCCTGCGCGAGAAGGCTTCGATGCCGACGTTTATCTCGGATGGTGCTCGCGGCCTGGCGCTCGCTGCCCGCCGCGTGGCCGATGCCGCGCCGAGCATGCCGCGTCCGTCGCTCAGCCGCCGCCTTGCCGGTAAGCGCATGAGCCGTCCGGTACCGAGCGTGTCACTCAGTCGTCGTGACCTGCGCTTTTTCAATGCCTTCCCGCGTCTGCGCATCAATCGCTACGAAGGTGTCATTCGAGCAACTAATCTCCGCGACCGCGCCCACGAGCTGTTTCGGCGCTAGTCGGGACGGGCGCGCTCACGGCTCCCTTGCTCGCGTATTTCCCGTTCGTTTCGCGTCCGTTGCCGCGCCGTTTCCAAGGTTGCGGCGCCGTTGGAGACGGCAAGATCTGGGTCGAGCCGGTCGAAGAGGTTATCCGCATCCGTACCGGCGAACACGGCCCCGCCGCGGTGTAGGACAATCTTTCGCCTGACGGGCGCGCCTCTCTTGGGGCGCGCCCGTTCTCGTCTACAATATCGTGCAGACGAAGGAGAGGCATGCCCATGATCAAGATGTTTGCGAGTGACTTAGACGGAACGCTGCTGAACGCCCTGCACGAGGCAGATGGGACCATCCGCCGCGCCATTCGCGAGCTGACCGAGGCTGGCCTGCATGTGGTTCCCGCGACCGGACGCTCAACGCTGCCGATCGGCGAGCATGGCTTTACGGGCCTGCCGCTTGACGCCTGCTGCTCCAATGGGTCCATCGTGCGCGACAGCCATGGCGAGGTGCTCAAGACCTGGACCATCGACCCGCAGATCACCGAGGAGCTGCTCAAGGAGTTTCCGGACATTTGCTTTGATTGCTCCACGCCCGATGGCATGTTCTCGAGCGGATCGTTTGAGATGCATCAGGCGGGCTTTAAAAAGGACAGCCCTATCAAGCGCATCGTGATGCGTGGCATGCGTGCACGTGGCGGGTATCACGAGGAGCAGTATTTCGACCAGTCGATCGGTGACATCCTGCGCCGCGATGTGTGCAAGATCAACTGTCGCGTGACCTCGCTCGAGCTGGAGCGCGACCTTAAGGCGTATTTGGCCGAGCGCTCGGACCGTGTGGTCAACGCGCCGTTCGATCCGGTGATGTTCGAGATCACGGACGTGGCGTGCAACAAGGGTGAGAGCGTGGCCTGGCTGGCGGGCTACTACGGTATTGCCGAGGACGAGGTCGCGGTTTACGGCGACGGCGGCAACGACATCGCCATGCTCAAGCGTTTCCGCCACAGCTACGCGACCAAAAACGCAAGCGATGCAGCTAAGGCCGCCGCTAGTGCGACCATCGGCAGCTGCATGGTCCACGCCGTCCCCAAACACATGCTCGCCACCATGCACAAGCAAAATTCCCGCACCGTCATCGAATAATGTGACAAAGGGACTGTTCCTTCGTCGCATCTAAAATATTGCCTTTACGTGTTGATGCACACGGTGTGCAATAATACTCGCACTGTGCAATAGCGCACAGGCTGAGTAACAAGGAGGACGCTTGTCCCAGCTCGAGAAATGCGATCGCCGGTCCCTTCGCTCGCAGCGTGCCCTTCGCCAGGCACTTGCCAGCGAGCTTGCCGAAAGCGGCGACCTTTCGCGCATTAACGTCGCGTCGCTCACCGAGCGTGCCGGCCTTACGCGCCGCACGTTCTATTCGCACTACCGCGATATTCCCGACTTTATCAATCAAATCGAGGACGGCTTGCTGGCCGAGATCCGTGAGCGCATTGAGCTCATCACCGCAGCTCAGCTGCCCGATCTCTATCACAACATCGACGAGCTCGAGCCGGCGCCCGGTTCGGTTGAGCTGCTGCGCTATCTTGCGGCTAATCGCGACCTTATCGGGGCCCTGCTGGGCCCGGGCGGCGACCAGGCCTTCATTAAAAGAATCATCGACACCGCTCGTGAGGCTGTGGTGCCGCGTGCGCAGACGGGCATTTTGGGCCTGGCGCTGGGCACGTTCTTTGACTACTACGTCACCTACGTCGTGAGTGCCGAGGTCGGCATGATTCAGCGCTGGTTTGAGCGTGGGCTCACCGAATCGCCCGAGGCCATGGCGCGTATTATGACGGTTATCGCTTTTGTGCGTCCCGGCGACTTATATGGCCAACCCATCGATATCAACGTGCCGGAATACGGCTTGAAGCTATTGAACCTGCAGCTCGAGGATGCGGCCGACACCGTCGCAACCGTCGAGTCCAACAACTAAGAGGAGAGACAGATGAGCAAACTCGTCGAGGGCATCAAGGACCGCATGGTCGCTGCCGCACGCGAGGCCGCGCCCGCCGTGGTGGACGCCGCGCAGAAGGCCGCGAC
>CABUAL010000173.1 GCA_902489515.1 uncultured Collinsella sp.
CCCCCGCCGCACGAAGTGCGCAGCGGGGGTTTCATGCATGTCCGAGGACGTTTTCAGAGCTTTACCCTGTAGGGTCCCGAGGGGATATGTCCGCTACTCAGCCATCTGAGCCTGGACGGCGGTGATGGCTACGACACCCACGATGTCGTCGGCAGAGCAGCCGCGCGAAAGGTCGTTAACCGGCTTGGCGATGCCCTGCAGGATGGGGCCGTAGGCGTCGGCGCCGGCGAAGCGCTGGACCAGCTTGTAGCCGATGTTACCGGCCTCGAGGTCGGGAAACACGAGCACGTTGGCCTTGCCGGCAACGGAGGAGCCGGGAGCCTTGAGCTGGGCGACGTTGGGGACGATGGCGGCGTCGAGCTGCAGGTCGCCATCGATGGCGAGCTCGGGGGCCTTCTCCTTGCAGAACTTCACGGCCTCCTGGACCTTCTTGGCGACCTCGCCGCCGGCGGAACCCATGGTGGAGTAGGAGAGCATGGCCACGTGCGGCTCAACGTTGCCCATGAAGGTGGACCAGGAATGAGCGGAGGCGATGGCGATCTCGGAGAGCTCATCGGAGGACGGGTTGATGTTGAGGCCGCAATCGGCGAAGATCAGCGTGCCGTCGGTGCCGAACTGCGGGGTGTCGGTGCACATCACAAAGAAGGCCGAGACCAGCTTGGTGCCCGGGGCGGTCTTGAGGATCTGCAGCGCGGGGCGCAGGGTGTCGGCGGTGGAGTGGCAGGCGCCGGAGACCAGACCATCGGCATCGCCCATCTTGACCATCATGGTGCCAAAGTAGGTGGCGTCCATCACCTGGGCCCGAGCCTGCTCGATGGTGACGCCCTTCTTGGCGCGGAGCTCGGCAAACTTCTGCGCGTACTCCTCGTGCTTCTCGGCATTGCGCGGGTCGATGACGGTAGCGCCGGGAACGTTGATCTCGTCGGGGTTGCCCAAGATGACGATCTTTGCCAAGCCCTCCTCGATGATCTTGGTAGCTGCGATGATGGTGCGCGGATCTTCGCCCTCGGGCAGGACGATCGTCTTAAGGTCGGCCTTGGCGGCAGACTTCATACGGTTTAGGAAATCGCTCATGTTACTCCTTACAAGCGTTTCGCTAAGCTCCAGGCGTCCGGCTGTCCACGAATAAACCCGCTGCTAGCGGGTTTACCTTTCAAATATGTACGCCGGGGTGCTTGAGCTTTCCTTGTGTGGCAAGCTCATTATAGGACGCATTAGCGCTATAATCGCTCTGATAAATATGTCTCGAAGAATGTTCGAGAAAAGCCCAGCTAACGAGCCCGTGGCTTTTGACAAGGAGTATCGATGCAGATTACCTCAGGCCTGCCTGAAGGCTTTAACGCCGGCGCATATGACATGATTGTCGTCGGTGCCGGGTATGCCGGTGCCGTTTGTGCCCGCCGTCTTGCCGAGACCATCGGCTATCGCGTTGCCGTTTTGGAGCGCCGTGGCCACATTGCGGGCAATGCTTACGACTGCTTTGATGAGGCCGGGATCCTGGTCCACGAGTATGGTCCGCACATTTACCATACCTTTAACGAGCGCGTCCACAATTTTCTGTCGCGCTTTACCAAGTGGACGGACTACCAGCACAAGGTGCTCGCCAACATCAACGGCACCCTTATGCCCGTGCCCTTTAACCACGCGAGCCTCAAGCTCGCCTTTGGCGATGAGCGCGGCGAGGAGCTGTATCAGAAGCTCGTGGAGACCTTTGGCAAGGACGTCAAGGTGCCCATCATGGAGCTGCGCAAGAAGAACGACCCGGATCTTGCCGAGGTCGCCGATTACGTCTACGAGAACGTCTTTTTGCATTACACCATGAAGCAGTGGGGCCAGACGCCCGACCAGATCGATCCCTCGATCACCGGCCGCGTTCCCGTCTTTGTGGGCGACGATGACCGCTATTTCCCGCAGGCTCCCTTCCAGGGCATGCCGCAGGACGGCTATACCGCGTTGTTCGAGCATATGCTCGACCACGATCTGATTGATGTGTTCTGCGACGTGGACGCCCGTGACCTCTTTGAGATTGACGAGACCACCGTCAAGATCGACGGCAAGGTCTATGGCGGCGAGATCGTCTACACCGGTCCGCTCGACGAGCTGTTCAACCTCGACTTGGGCGCTCTGCCGTACCGTACGCTCGACATGAAGTTCGAGGCGCTCGATATGGACCAGTTCCAGCCCGTGGGCACCGTCAATTACACCACGAGCGAGGATTACACGCGTATCACCGAGTTCAAGAACATGACTGGTCAGGTCCTGCCCGGCAAGACCACCATCATGAAGGAGTATTCCAAGGCCTATACGCCCGGCTCGGGTGAGACGCCCTATTACGCCATTCTGGAGCCCAAGAACCGCGAGCTCTATGAGCGCTATCTTGAGCGCGTCCAGAACCTGACGAATTTCCACCCGGTGGGTCGCCTGGCCGAGTATCGTTATTACGATATGGATGCCGTGACCAACTCTGCCCTCGATCTTTCGGATGAGATTATCGCCTGCCATGCATAAAGTCATATCATTCGGTATTCCCTCGTATAACGCCGCCAAGGACATGGACCATTGCATCACCTCCATTCTGGAGGGGAGCGATTACGCCACCGATATCGAGATCATCATCGTCGATGACGGTTCCAAGGACGAGACGGCAGCTAAGGCCGATGAGTGGGAGGCGCGTTACCCCGGTATCATCCGCGCGGTGCATCAGGAGAACGGCGGTCACGGCATGGCCGTCCTCTCGGGCCTGCGCGAGGCGCAGGGCACCTACTACAAGGTCGTCGACTCGGATGACTGGCTCGACGGTGCGGCGCTTTCGACCATGCTTTCGATTCTGCGTGGCTTTGAGGAGCGCGACCAGCGCGTCGATCTGTTTATCTCGAACTATGTGTACGAGAAGGTTTACGAGGGTACGCATACCGCCATTGGTTACAAGTTTGCCCTGCCGCGCAAAAAGATCTTTACCTGGGACCAGATTGGCCATTTCCGTCCGGACCAGAATTTGCTCATGCACAGCCTGTGTTATCGCACGGATGTGCTGCGCGCGTCCAATCTGCCTATGCCGCCGCACACGTTCTATGTCGACAATATCTACGCCTATGTGCCGCTGCCGCGCTGCAAGACCATGTACTACGCCGACATCGACCTCTATCGTTACTTTATCGGTCGCGAGGGCCAGAGCGTCAACGAGGCCACGATGGTCAAACGTCTGGACCAGCAGTTTCGCGTGACGCGCATTATGATGGAGTCGTTCCATCTGTACAGCGATGTCGAGTCGTCGCGTCTGCGCGCGTACATGATGGGCTATTTCACCATGATGATGGCAATTTGTTCGGTGCTTACCAAGCTTTCCGATGAGGATTGCGCCGACGAGCGCCTGACGACATTGTGGAGTGATTTGAAGGCCTACGACGAGCGTATGTATCCTCGTGCACGCTACGGTGTGGTCGGCTTCTTTACCAACCTGCACGGGCGGGCTGGAGACAAAACCACACTCGGCCTATACCGTCTTGCCTCAAAGATCTTCAAATTCAACTAGCTGTTGAGTAATCGCTGCTGATAGGTTGACTGGGCCCCTTGGCCTTTAGTTTGCTACTGCGAACAGTCCTGCTCGCACGGAAAGCACATTAAGTGCTTTCCGGCTCGTGCGGAACTTGTATCAAACTAAAGGCCAAGGGGCCTTTGCTATAAGAATCGATTGTCAGGCTGCCTGAATTTGAAGATCTTGGACGCGCGGTACACAGGGGCCTGGGCTGAAAGAGATCTTGTTGAGTAGGTTGCCCGGTTGGTCTTGGTTATGTTTGTCGCGAGTTCCGCACGAGCCGAAGAGCACTTAATGTGCTCTTCGTGCGAGCCAGGACTGTAGAGCAGCAAACATAACCAAGACCAACCGGGCAACCGGACGAGCTAGTTTACTTCGCGGCGCCGGGGATGCCGTGGGATGTTTTGGCGGTTTTGGCTCCGTTTACGATGGCGGTTTCCAGGGCCCTTACGGCGAGCATGCCCAGCAGGTCTAGGGGAACGGCGGCGCTTGCCTGGCTGCCCAGCTTGCCGCTGGCAAGGGTGTAGATGGTGTCACCGTCGTTGGTGGTGTGTGTGGGGCGGATGGCGTGTGCATAGGCGTCTGCGGCCATCTGGGAGACCTTGGTGGCCTGTGCCTTAGTGAGCTCCACGTTGGTGACGATGCAGCTGATGGTGGTGTTGGTGCGGTCGAGTGGCATTTTCATAGAGCCGGCGGCGGCAAGGGCGGCGAGCTCCATGTCGACGATCTGGTCGCTATCGGCTGCGGCGCGCATGCCGGCCACCCACTCGCCGGTGGTCGGGTCGACCACGTTGCCACAGGCGTTGACCGAGACCACGGCGCCCACCTTGACGGTGCCGAGTGTCACGGCAGCAGCTCCAAGGCCAGCCTTCATGCAGGTGGCGGGCCCCATGAGCTTGCCTACGGTGGCGCCGGTGCCGGCACCTACATTGCCCTGCTCGAGTGTGGTGGGGGTG
>CABUAL010000174.1 GCA_902489515.1 uncultured Collinsella sp.
CTACCGCTCCACTGTGCTAAAGTATCCCGAACCAGCGAGCGAAGACATAAGGTTCTCTAGGCGCTTGATCTCTTCGTCGCAAATTAGCCACCTCCTGGTCACTACGACGCCAGCGTGGCGATGACGGCTTCGTCGCCGGCGTATATGAGGGTGTTGCCGTCGGGGATGATCGTTTGGCCTTCGCGCTTGAGCATCACCACAATAAACGGATGCTTGCCTTGCGGCACATCGCGCAGGCGCTGGCCGGCCAGGCGACCGTGGGGCGTCACGGTGACCTCGCGCAGCGTAACCTCGGCACGCTCTTCGAACGTTGGGGCGGCCATCACCAGCAGATCGCCTTCCTGGATCACGGTATCGCCGTTGGGCAGTACCGGGTGCGCCCCGTCACGCAGCACCAAGACCACCAGCATGTTCGTTGCGCTGCCAATATCGGCGAGCGAGCGTCCGGCAAACGGATGTCCAGCGCCCACCTTGAGCTTTACAAATGACATGCCGTCTTCGTCGCGGTAGTCGTTAAAGGTGCGGCGCACGTCGCCAGTCGCATCGATCATATCGAGCTTCTTCGCCACCGCCGGCAACAGCGAGCCCTGCACCACGATGCTTGACACGGCAATCACAAACACCAGGTCAAATAGGTCGTGTCCGCCGGGAACGCCGGCCACCACGGCAAGGAGACTAAAGACGACCGAGGCTGCTCCGCGCAGGCCCGCCCAGCTTACGAGCGCGACCTGGCGGGGGTTCGTCTTAAAGGGCGCCAGGAGCACGCCGACGGCGATGGGACGGCTCACGAAGAGCATAAACGCCATGAGCGCCAGGCCCGGCAGCAGCATTTGCGGCAGGCGGGCGGGCGTCACGAGCAGGCCGAGCAAGAAGAAGATGGTCATCTCGGCCATCTCGGTGAGGGTGTCAAAGAAGTGCGCCATCTCGACCTTGCCGGTGATGTCGCTGGCGCCCAGTACAATGCCTGCCAGGTACACGGCCAAAAAGCCGTTGCCGCCCAGGTGGCTCGGCAGCGCGTAGGCGACGATGGCCACGGCGAACAAGAAGATGGTCTGCGCGTCCTTGGCCGTTGCGTGCGCGCGTTCAATCAGGCGGCCCGCCGCCCAGCCGATGGCAAGGCCCAGGCCCACGCCCAGGATAATCTGCTTGGCCAGCAGTGCGGGAATGTTGATGTCGCCGCCGGCCGCGAGTGTAGCGAGCACAGCGGTGAGCATGTAGGCGACGGGGTCGTTGGAGCCCGATTCGACCTCGAGCAGCGAGTCGGTGCCACCTCTCAGCGACAGGCTGTGCTCACGCAGTACGCTAAAGACGCTCGCCGCGTCGGTGGATGCCACGACCGATCCCAGCAGCAGGCTGCCGATCCAGTCGATCCCCAGCGCGAAGTGGGCGAACACGCCGGTGATGCCGGCAGTGATGACGACGCCGAGCGTGCTCAGCAGCACCGCCGGCGCAGCGACGGGCTTGGCGCGGTCGATATTGGTGTTAAAGCCGCCGTAGAACATGATGAACAGCAGCGCCGTGCTGCAGACGGTTTCGGTGAGTGCGTAGTCGCTAAAGTCGATATGCGTCGGGCCGTTGACGCCCAACAGCATGCCCAGCGCGATAAAGATGAGCAGGGTGGGGAAGGGGAGTTTTTTACCGACGGGTTTGATGGTCAGGCACAAAATGATGACGAGGCCGATAAAGAGAAGGATCTGGTTCATGGATAGTGTCCGCTCCTGGGTGGTTGGCGTGGCACGGTCAGTTGTCTGTGGTTATTTGTACCCAAAGATGGTGGGTTTATGGGGTTGGATTGCGGGCGTGCGCGATATCGTCATAGACGGCTGCCGTCTTTGCCTCTGCTCGGAAACCCTTTCCAGCTTTATTGCAACGGAGTACAATGGGTAACGTTTAAGTTCAACTTGAAGTTTTAGTTGCGGCACCGGGCTTCGGCCGCAATGCAAGGAGAGGCGTACCATGGCGATCTATGTGACATCTGATGCTCACGGGCACGTGCGTGCGCTTGACGAGGCCCTGTCTAAGATCTCGTTGACGTCCGACGACACGCTGTACGTGCTGGGCGACATGATCGATCGCGGGCCCGATCCGGTCGGCGTTATTAAGCTCGTGCGCTCGCTGCCCAACGCCCACGTGCTCAAGGGTAATCACGAGCAGATCATGCTCGATGCCATCATTGGTCAGGATCCGCTCGATGCCGAGACCTGGGATATCAACGGTGGCTGGACGACGCGCGAGCAGCTCAACGACATGGAATTTGAGGCATACGAGGAGCTCGTGCGATGGATGGCCGCGCTGCCGCTCTACGCGGTGGTCGAGACCGAGGAGCGCCCGTATCTGCTGGTACATGCTGGAATCGAGATGAAGGCGGCGCGCGCGTTTTTGCTTGAGCATGGCGTCGATTGTGCCGATGGCGTCGGAGCGGTGGGTGCCGATCGCGAGCTGCTGCAGCAGATGCTCGCGGTGCAGTCGTCCGATGACCTGCTATGGATTCGTCACGGCTATTGGGATGTGCCGACCGGGCTGCTTTCTGCCGAGGGCAAGGGCCCGGTCGTGGTGAGTGGCCACACGCCAACGGTGTCGCTCGGGCGTTATTGCGAGGTCGGTGGTCTTGCGGGGCTCGATGAGGAATCGGGACGAGGGCAGATCGTGCGCTTGGGCGGCGAGGACACTGCCGGCGTGCCCGATCGCATCGATATCGATTGCGCCGCCGCCACCGGCTCCGAGTTCGGTCGCGTGGGCATCCTGCGGCTCGATGATGGGGCGGAGTTCTACGCGAATATCAACCCGGGCGAATAATCGGTGCAAGGGGTAGCTAATTTTGGACGGGGCCTTTTTTGACTACTTTTGCCCTTCTGCCCGCAAATTGATTTTTCAGGGACGGGGATTAAATAATCATTTGGCTGCCCGCTGGCTAAGTGAGTAGACTTTTTTGGAAATGCCGAGCACCCAACATATTTGCCTCAATAAAACCGCTGGTCACGGACTTGTGCTTTGTCGGTGTGGTCCGGGATTCGGTAAAAGTCTACTCACTTAGTTTTGCGTGTCCGCAACGAGACTCCAGCCGGGGTGATTCCACCGCAAATTAGCTTCTCCCATCGCCGCAATTAGGCGCCGTACGGATTCCGGTCCCTCTCTATGCGTTGGCGGATGTGGGCGTACTCGATAATCAACAGTACCAGCAGTAGGGCCATGATGGCTAGGTAGCTCACGACGGCGCCCATCAGGCCGAGCAGATTGATCAGAATCACCGGGAGCACCACGCTCACGGCAAAGCAGATCAGGTAGATCTTGGTGACATCTCCAGCGTGGCGCAGCACCGTGATGATGGCGTAGATAAAGTCGATGGCCGCGGTGACGCCGCCGGCGACGACCATCAGCAGCGCCAGCGTACGGTAGCGTTCAAAGCTGAGACCGTACATAAAGCTCATGAGGGGAATACCGGGACCTGCCATAAATGCGGCGCACACGCCGGTGATGACCACGATCAGCGCCATAACGGCAACAATAATCAGGTCAAAGCGGCGACGCTTGCGCGGATTCGCCCAAATGCTCGACAGACGCAGGAGCTGCGGTTTATAGATAAATCCAATGCTCAACAAAATTCCCTGCGCCGGAAAGAACAGGGCATTAAAGTACAGCTGATACTTGTAGGCCAGCGCGCCTTCCATCACGAACTTGGGCATGCTCTCGATAAGGTTAAACAGGAACAGTGCGCCAAAGAGCGGGGCGCACTGGATAAACAGGTGGCCAGCCTCGCGCAGGCTCATGCGGCGTGATTTTTCGGTCTCGAGCAGGGCGAGCGGGGCGGTGACCAGCACGAGCGAGGCAATCGCGGCGATGCCCATGGCCATGGCCGCGATGGGCATGCTGCGCGTGAGGAACAGTGCCACGCTAAAGACCGCGATGACGCCGGCGGAACGCAGCGTTTGGCTCATGCCGGCCAAATAGAGCTTGTCGGCCTGCTGCAGGCGGCCCTCGTACACGTCGGCGATGCCGTCGATCACCTTATAGAGGTAGACGCCCAGGCCGATCGTGGCCATCTGCGCATCGTAGCCGCGTGCGCTGCTGTACGTGAGGCCGCAGCCTAGTGCGAGCGCTCCGCAAAGCCAACGGTTGAGCTGGTAGGAGGCGAAGGAGGTTTTTTCGTCGATGTCCGAGACCTGGAAATTGCGCACGCCGTAGTTGCACGCGATCATGATGAGCGTGCCGGTGACAAAGGCGATGGAGAACTTGCCGGCTTCTTCGGCGCCCACGAGCTGCGTAGACACGATGGTGAGCAACGGAAACGCCAGACCCCACACGGCGGTGCCGAGGGTGTTCCAAAGATAGTCGCGACTGGTGGCGTGCTCCTCGTATTCCGCTTCCTGCATGGAGAAGCCGCCGCCGTAGACGGCACCGAGCAGACGGTTCCACCAAGCGTTGACCATGCGGCGGACGGGGCCGGGCTTGCGATCGCGTTCGCGCCGGCGA
>CABUAL010000175.1 GCA_902489515.1 uncultured Collinsella sp.
GTAAGGATTCTACAGCACCACTGTGTCACGGTGGAGTTCCCTCGACACGGCTCGCGAAGTGGCAGGCAATCTGTGCAAGCTTTCGCCGAGCTTTGTCTCGGTCACCTGCTCGGCCGGCGGCTCGGGCAACGGTGCCGCCACCGCCCCCATCGCGCATATGATTACGAGCGAATTCGACACGCCCTCGGTGGCACACCTTACCTGCGTGGGCCGGTCGCACGCCGACATCGCCGCCAAGATCGACGAGTATCGCACCGCCGGCGTGGAAAACATCCTGGCCCTGCGTGGCGATCTCCCTGCCGGCGCGACCGAGGACGACAAGCCCGCCTCGGACTACGCCTACGCCCGCGACCTCATCCCCGAGCTCGTCGACGCCGGCTTTTGCGTGGGCGCCGCAGCCTACCCCGAGGGCCACATTGCCTGTGAGGATCTCAACCTCTCGGTCGAACACCTCAAGCAAAAACAGGACGCTGGCGCGAGCTTCTTTGTGACGCAGCTCTTCTTTGATAACGAGTGCTTCTACCGTTTTCGCGAGCTTGCCGACAAGGCCGGCATCACCGTGCCCATTACCGCGGGCATCATGCCGTTTATGGGCAAGTCACAGATCAGCCGCATGGTCTTTATGTGCGGCGCGTCGCTGCCCTCCCCCGTCATCAAGATTCTCGCCAAGTACGAGAATGACCCCGAGAGCCTGCAGGCAGCTGGTGTAGATTATGCAGCCCGCCAGCTTTGCGACCTCAAGGAGCACGGCGCCGACGGCCTGCACCTGTACACTATGAACCGTCCTGCGATCGCCGCGACCATTATGGAGCGCCTGGGGTAATGGAAAAACCGCACATCGATACAACCGCTGTCGAAGTGCCGGCCGACCTTGCGTCGCCGGCGCTTTACCGTGTCGATGCTGCGCACCATCCCCGTGTCGACCGTGCCGAGATGCTGCGGTATCTGGGTTACGGCGGCCAGCAGATCGAGCCCGAGCTGTCACGACGTATTGAGCTTGTGGTCGAGCGCCTGGAACTTGACATTGAGCCCCGTGGCGTGCGCCGCGTGTTTGCCGTCGATGCCACGGGCGTGGACGAACAAAGTGAGCCTTGCATTCGCTTGGTCGGCACCAACGTTGAGCTGCGAGGTCGCGATATCTATCGACATCTCAAAGATGCCCGCTTTGCCGCGCTCATGGCATGTACCCTCGGCATGGACGCCGAGCGTCGCCTGCGCACCACGGGAGCCCAACATCCCCTGGAGGGCGCCGTGCTCGACGCCGCGTGCTCCGCTTACGTGGAAGCCGCCGTTGAGCAAATGGACCAGCAGGTCAAGACGGACGCCGCCACACACGGGCTCGCCGGCAACTGGCGCTTTAGTCCCGGCTATGGCGACTGCCCGCTCTCGGCCCAGCGCTCGATCGTCAATGCGCTCAACGCCACGCGGCTCATCGGGCTTACCGTCACACCCACCAGCCTGCTCATGCCCACCAAAAGCGTGACCGCGGTGATCGGCCTATTCGACGGCGAGGTCCACGACGCCCAGAGCCGCCCCACCTGCAATATCTGCCGCATGCGCGAACACTGCCGCTTCCGCGCCGCCCACACCACCTGCTATTCCAGCCATTAGGAGCCCCCGATGTTTACTCCGCTTATCACTCATGATTCTGACGGCACTGCATTGGCGGCACCCGTTGATGCCGCACGTCGCAACGGTGCCACGTACAAGACGCGCACGATCGACGATCTGCGCATTAAGGACGATCGCCTGCGCGCCGCCATCGAGGGCACGGGGCACTTGCTGTTCGACGGCGGTATGGGCACCATGTTGCAGGCCGCTGGTATGAAGGCGGGCGCCCTGCCCGAGCTGCTCAACTTTGAGGAACCCCAGGTTATCACTGATATCCAACGTCAATATGTCGAGGCCGGCTGCGACGTGATTACCGCCAACACCTTTGGCGCCAACGCCCACAAGCTCGACGGTGCCGCCACCGTGGCAGACGTCTTTGCCGCGGCCGTCGCCTGTACCCGCGAGGCCGGCGCCCGCTACGTCGCCGGCGATATCGGCCCCATCGGCGCGCTGCTTCGCCCCCTGGGTACTCTGAGCTTCGACGAGGCCTACGACCTCTTTGCCGAGGAAGTGCGCGCCGGCGTCGCCGCGGGTGTGGACCTCTTTATTATCGAGACCATGACCGACCTTGCCGAGATCAAGGCGGCCGTCCTCGCCTGCCGCGAGAACTCCGACCTGCCCGTCTTTGCCACCATGACCTTTGAGGAAGACGGCCGCACGTTTCTGGGCACGAGTCCCGAGGTGGCCGCCATCACGCTCGACGCCATCGGCGCCGACGTTTTAGGCATCAACTGCAGCCAGGGACCGGCCGAGCTCCGCGGTCTTGCCGCACGCATGCTCACCGTCACCGACAAACCCATCATGGTGCAGGCCAACGCAGGACTCCCCCATGTGGACGACGACGGCAACACCGTCTTTGATATCCAGGCCCCCGAATACGCCGAGGCCGTCGCCGGCATGATCGCCGACGGCGTGAGCGTCGTGGGCGGCTGCTGCGGCACCACGCCGGCGCACATGGCAGCGCTACGCACGCTTATCGATAACCACACGCCCAGCCCACGCCGCCGCAAGCCCAGCATGTCGGTCACGAGCGCCCAAACGGTCGTGGACCTTCCCTGCGACGGCCACAAGATCGCCGTCATCGGCGAGCGCATCAACCCCACCGGCAAAAAGCGCCTGCAGCAGGCCCTGCGCGACGGCGACCTGGACTACGTCGTGAGCCAGGGTATCAGCCAGCAGGAACAGGGCGCCGACATCCTGGACGTTAACGTGGGCCTGCCCGAGATCGACGAGGTCAAGATCATCCAACAGGCGACCGAACAGCTCCAGGGCTCCACGCTCCTGCCGCTGCAGATCGACTCCACCGACCCCGCCGCTGTCGAGGCCGCCGTGCGCCGCTACGCCGGCAAGCCCATCATCAACTCGGTCAATGGCAAGCAGCAGATCATGGATGAGATCTTTCCGCTGGTCGCCCACTACGGCACCAACGTTGTCGGCCTTACGCTCGACGAAGGCGGCATCCCCGATACCGCCGAGGCTCGCTTCGCCATCGCCGAGCACATCGTGGCCGAGGCTGCCCGTTACGGCATCGGCCCGGACCGCGTCCTCATCGACTGCCTGGTCATGACCGCCTCGACCAACCAGCGCCAGGCCGAGCAGATCCTGCGCGCCATGTCCCTGTGCAAGGAGCGCCTGGGCGTCAAATGTGCGCTCGGCGTGTCGAACATCAGCTTTGGCCTGCCTGCCCGCCCGCTGCTGGGCTCGGTCTTTTTGGCTGCCGCCTTCGGCGCGGGCCTGGACGCCCCCATCATGAACCCGGGTTCCAAGCGCTTTATGGATACCGTCTACAGCTATCGCGTGTTGAGCGTTGAGGACGAGGGCTCGACCGGATACATCGAGCGCTATGCCGGCTGGACCGATCCGTACAAGATCGCCGCCAACCCGGCAGCTGCTCAGGCAGTATCGACCGACGCTGTGCCCGCTGCTGGCACCGCCGGCACCGACGACCCGATTCGTCGCATGGTCGTCTCGGGCCGCAAAGGCGAGATCGCTGCCGAGACCGAGCGTCTGCTGGCAGACCACGACGCCATGGACCTCATCAACAATCACTTTATCCCCGCCCTCGACGAGGTCGGAGTCCTCTTTGACCAGGGCAAGTTCTTCTTGCCGCAGCTTATGGCCTCGGCCGAGGCCGCGCGCGTGGGCTTCGATACCATCAAACGCCTGATGCCCGCCGGCGAGATTGCCGACAAGGGCAAGATCTGCGTGGCCACCGTCAAGGGCGACATCCACGATATTGGCAAGAACATCGTCAAAATGCTGCTCGACAACTACGGCTACACCGTCTTTGACCTGGGCCGCGACGTCGATCCGCAGGAGGTACTCAAGACCGTCAAGGAGCGCGATATCAAACTCGTCGGCCTCTCGGCGCTTATGACTACCACGGTCGTCGCCATGGAGGAGACCATCAAGCTGCTTCATTCCGAGGTGCCGGGCGTCAAGATCATCGTGGGCGGCGCCGTGCTCACCCCCGAATACGCCAAGCAGATCGGCGCTGACTACTACGCCAAGGACGCCGCCGAAAGCGCCCGTATCGCCGAAGAGGTCTTTGGGCAGTAACACAACGGAAACAACCGAGCACCAAAACGTGCCGCATGCGCCACTTGGCACGTGCGGCACGTTAGAATAGATAGGACTATGCTCGTTTTGGCAGATAGGAGCGCAAGGATGGCGATCACGCCCGCAGAAATCGCGGAAACCCGCGGCATGGTTGAGGAGCAGAACCTCGACATCAGGACCATCACCATGGGTGTTTCGCTCATGGGTTGCGGCGACGAGAACCTCGACCGCATGTGCACGAAAATCTACGACCACGTGACGCACACGGCTGAGCATCTGGTCGAGACCGCC